>CBDVDY010000055.1:0-13630 GCA_965372875.1 uncultured Alphaproteobacteria bacterium
GATTTCCTGGTTTACACCAAGCTGTGCAAGGAACTGGTCGGCAAGATCAACGCCGCCGGCGAGGGCGTCGTCAGCATCAAAATCCTGCCCTTCAATTCGATCGGCATGTTCAAGCAGCCGCCGGCGGCCCGGGCCGGGCGCGTTGACCTGGTCTGCACACCGGCCGCCTTTTACGCGCGCGGCCTGCCCGAGGCCGAGGCGGTGGCAACCTCGAACTCCTCGCCGACGGCGGTTCGCGCCAACGGCGGCTTCAAACTGCTCGACGATCTGCATCAGAAGCACTTTGGCTTGAAGTATCTGGGCTGGACCGATTCCGGTAACCGCTTTCGTATCTATATGAAGAATCCGCCTAAGTTCACCGACAAGGGCTTGATCGACTTCACCGGCGTCAAACTGCGCGACAATCCGATTTACGGCGCATTTTTCCGCGCCATGAACGCCACCACACATACGTTTTCGGCGACCGACACCTATGGCGCGCTTGAAAAGGGCGTTGTCGATGCCGCGGCGTGGGCGACCGTCGGGCTCCAGGGCTTGAAGTGGGATAAGTTCCTGCGACATGCGGTCGAGCCCGAGTTCTTTCAGACCGACATCGGCTGGATCATGAACCTCGACAAGTGGAAGTCGCTTAGCGCCAAGGAGCAGAAGATCATCCAGGACACGGTGATCAAGCACGAGCGCACGGCTCGGGCGACACTCCTGGGGCTCGCGGACAAGGAGCGGGCGAAGCTGAAGGCCGAGGGCATGAAGTTTTACACGGCTCCCAGTCCCAAAGTTTACATTAAGCTGGCCGTCGATTCCGCGTACCAGCGTATGACCGACAGGGTGAAGAAGGCAAAACGCAGTACCGACATCGTCGGCAAGCTGCGCGCCACTTGGCGGGAATAGACACGGCTCCAGGATCGGTCGCTCCCGGGGCGCGTTGCCCCGGGAGCGATTCTTCTTTATCGAAGTGAGAGCGTGGAAACGGCGGCCACGCTTGGAAACGCTGCCCGGCTTCTTGGAATGAAGTTGTATTTTTGGCCTTCATGCCGAGGAGGCCGGCTCGGTGGCCGTATCAAAGGTGGTGCGCGCGCATCTAACAGGGCCGAATAGGCGGAGACTTAAGGGGGAAGGTCGCGCCGCATATGCAATTTCTGCGTACACTCGACCGTTGGTGGGAACGCTTGTTGTGGCTGCTTATGGCCTTGGCGGCGATCTATATCGGGATGATCATGGCGATGATCATCTATACGACGGTTTTTCGCACCTTCGGCTGGTCCTATTCGCCCTACGCCAACATTTCGATCGAATACGGGTTCATTTATATTTTGTTCCTGGGCTCGCCGTGGCTGGTGCGCCAGCGTGGGCACATTTATATCGAGATTTTAACCGCTTTTCTCCCGCCGCGCCCGCGCCGGGTTCTTTCGCGCGCTATCGTCGCTTCGTGTGCCGCGATCTGTTTCATCTGGGTCTGGTATGGCTGGAAGCTGTTCGCCGAACAGGCCGCCGACACCATGGCGTACGACGAGTTGCGCGCGCAGTTCGACATCCGCGCCTGGATCGGCACCGTCGCGTTCCCGGTCGGATTTTTCTTGATGGGGGTCGAGTTCGCCCGCTTCCTGTTCACCCGATCGCCGATGCACGAGGGCATCGCCGGGGTGGCCAGCGAACGCAAGGAGCTGGAGGAACAGCAGCGCGATCTGGCGGCGGAGCGATAGGGTGGAGTGGTACTGGATACTGCTGGTTCTGCTGGGCGCGATCCTGTTCCTGATGTTCACGGGCGTGCCGGTCGGCATAGCCTTCGTGATGGTCTGCACCGTGACCGCCTATTTCATCTACGGCCGGTTCGGCAGCTTCGACGGCAACCTGACGGCGGCGGTTTTCCAGCTCACCGACAACGCCTTCTCGAACATGGCGAACTTCGCCATCGTGCCGATACCCATGTTCCTGCTGATGGGCGAGCTGTTTTTCCACACCGGGCTCGCCAAACGCATGTTCAACGCGGTCGAGAAACTGATGGGCCGGGTGCCGGCGCGGCTCTCGTACGTGACGGTGGCCGGCGGCACCGCGCTGGCGACGCTTTCCGGCTCGTCGATGGGCGCCACGGCACTTCTGGGCACCCTGATGGTCCCCGAGATGACCGCGCGCGGCTACAAGAAGAGCATGTCGATCGGGCCGATCCTGGGCACCGGCGGGCTGGCCATGCTGATCCCGCCCTCGGCGCTGGCGGTATTGTTGGGCACCATCGCCGAGATCGATATCGGCCGGCTGCTGATCGCCGGTATCGTTCCGGGCCTGATTCTGGCGATCTTTTACGCCGTGCTGATTTTCGTGCGGGCGACGCTCGACCCCGACGCCGCGCCGGCCTACGACATCGAGCAGGTGCCCCTTTCCGCGCGTTTGATGCTTTTTCTGCGGGACGTGCTGCCGATGGTCTCGATCATCGGCATGGTGGTCGTGCTCATCATGGGCGGCATCGCCACTCCGTCGGAGGCGGCGGCCTGGGGTTCGGTGGGGGTGATCGTGCTGGCGATCGGCTATCTGTTCCTGGCGCCCCTGGGTCAGGCGATGTTGGCGGCGGGCAGCGATGATCCGGCTGTCGTCGCGGCGCGCCGGGAGGCGTTGGACGCGGCCCGGCGATTCTGGCCCGAATTCGGCAGGGCCGCCTGGAAAGCCATGTGGGGCGCGGCGCGGGTGACGGTCATGGCGCTGGTCATCCTTCTGGGTTCGTCGCTGTTCAGCAACGTGCTGGCGGCCTCGGGCGCCAGCGAGAAACTGATCCAGTGGGTCACCAGCTTCGACGTGTCGGCCTACGTCATGTTGCTGATGATGCTCGGAATCCTGCTGCTCCTGGGCATGTTCATGGATCAGCTGGCTATGATGCTGCTGACGGTGCCGATTTTCTTCCCGGTCATAGCCGGGCTCGATTTCGGCCCCGATCTCGCGGTTTTGTCGGTCAAACAGGTCTGGTTCGGCGTGATCATGCTGCTGGGCATGGAAATCAGCTTCACCACGCCGCCCTTCGGCCTGCTGCTGTTCGTCATGCAGGGGGTGGCGCCGCCCGGCACCACGTTCGCCGAAATCTGCATCGCCGCGATTCCGTTCATGGCCTGCGCGATGCTGCTGCTGGCGCTGATCATCGGCATCCCCGGCATCGCCGTCTGGCTGCCCTGGCTTGGCGGTTGAGGGGGATATCCCGCCCTTTCGGCGGGCCAAATACCGCCGTGGACTCGCCGCGGCAAAGGGTGAATGATGGGAGGCGTCATATGAACAAGAATACAGCCCGCGCGGACGCGGAGGGCCAGCGGGACCGGCCCAGCGCGAGCCACGTGGAAAAAGGAGGAACCATGTCTAATACCTACGGAAAGTACGGTTTTCGGGGGAAAATCGGCGGCATCGCCGTTGCCGGCGCGCTGTCGGCGGCAATGCTGGCGGCGCCGCAGGCGTCCGCCCAGGAAATAAAGATCGGCGGTCTTTGGGGCGTGACGGGCCCGGTCTCGCAGTTCATTCCGCCGCTTCGGGCGGCCGCGAACCTGGCGATCAGCCAGATCAACGGCCAGGGCGGCGTCCTCAAGGGCGGCAAGCTGAGCCTGGTGGTCGCCGACACCAAGTGCGATCCACAGACTTCGTCGGCCGCGGCCAACAAGCTGGTCAATATCAACAACGTCGTCGCCATCAACGGGGCGCTGTGCTCCGGCGCCACCATCGCCGCGGCCAACTCGGTCACGATTCCGAGCGGCGTGGTCATGATTTCGCCGGCCTCGACCTCGCCGGCGATCAGCACGATCAAGGACAAGGACACGCTATATCGCGTCGTCCCGTCCGACTCCTTCCAGGGCAAGATTCTGGCGCGCGTGCTGCTCGGCCGCGGCATCAAAAATATCGCGATCACCTATATCCAGAACGATTACGGCAAGGGCCTGGCCGACGCGCTGAAGGTCAATTATGAGAAAAGCGGGGGCAAGGTCAGCGGTTTCGCCGCGCACGAGCCGAAGAAGAGCTCGTACCGCTCCGAAATCGCCACCCTCAAAAAGGGCGGCGCCGAACACCTCGTGGTTATCGCCTATGCCGCCGATTCGGGGCCGGTGATCATCCGTCAGGCGCTCGAAGGGGGGCTGTTCAAGAAGTTCGTGGGCGTCGACGGCGTCAACAACGACGAGATGATCGCCAAGATCGGCTGGTCGAATCTACAGGGCATGATCATCACCAATCCAGGATCGGTGCCCGGCACTGCGGCGGAGAAGAAGTTCCTCGCCGCGCTCAAGGCGGCCTCGCCCGACAGTGTCGGCAAGCCGTTCTCGGCGAATACCTACGACGCGACCTTCCTCATCGGGCTGGCCATCGAGAAAGCCGGTTCGACCGACCGCGCGGCGGTGCGCAAGGCCTTGCGTTCCGTGGCCGGAGGCGGTGGCGAGACCATCCTGCCCGGCGAGTGGGCCAAGGCCAAGAGCCTGATCGCCGCCGGCAAGGCGATCAACTACCAGGGCGCCGCGGGCCCGCACGATTTCGACAAGAACGGCGACGTGCCGGGCGTCATCGACGTGTTCGAGGTCAAGGGCGAGAAGCGGGTAAAAGTCGACACCATCGCGAAATAAATCCTCGACAAGCTTAATGATTGGGCCGGCCTCCTAAAACGAGGCCGGCCTTTTCGTTTGCGAATACCAGACGGCGATGCGTTTGCCTTCGAAAAGTTTTTGAACCACAGAGGCACAGAGACACAGAGAAGAGATTTTTGAATTTGAACCTTCTGAGTTTGCGGAAACGCCGGAGACAAGGGCTCCGGAATCTTTGTGCCTCTGTGCCTCTGTGGTTCAAAGAACTTCCCGACCCAGGCTCACCCTTCGACAGGCTCAGGGTGAGGTATTCACAAGTTCATTTCTCGGGTCGAATCGTCGGCGACTTTTCCGGCAGCAGGCCGCGCGAGAAAAACTGCAATACCACCTGCAGCAGCAACCCGATCAGAAACACCCGGGCGTAGGCCGCCCGGGTCGCCCAATCCGCCGGCAGCAGGTCGGTGAGCAACTCGGAACTGGTCCACAGGCTCCAGATCACCAGCGCGCCCAGGATGGCGCCGCGGTTGTTGCCGCTGCCGCCGGTGATCAGCATGACCCAGACCAGGAAAGTGACGATCAGCGGCTCGGTCGCCTCGGGCGCGAAGAATTTCAGATAATGCGCGGTCATAGCACCACCCAGCCCCATGACCGCCGATCCGTATACGAACGCCTGCAGGCGGAAGCGCTCGACGTTCTTGCCGGAAGCCGCCGCCGCCGCTTCGTTCTCGCGGATCGCCCGCATGACCCGGCCCCAGGGCGAGCGGATGCCGCGCTCGATGGCCCAGTAAACCAACGCCACGACCGCGACGACGAGGGTAAGAAAGCCGATCTCGGACCAAGGCTGGGCCAGGTTCTCGAACGGCCGGGGGATGTTGTGGATGCCGTACGATCCGCCGCCGATCCAGCCCTCGTTGCGGAAGACGCTGCGCAGGATCTCGGCGATGCCGATGGTGGCGATGGCGAGGTAATCCGCCCTCAGGCGCAGGCAGATCCGTCCGACCATCCAGGCAAAGGCCGCGGCCAGCACCATCGCCGCGAGCCAACCCACCGGGAACGGCAGGCCGAAACCGCCCAAATGGTTCTCGGCGGGCTCGGCGGTCAGAATCGCCGAGGTGTAGGCGCCGACCGCGAAGAAGCCGGCGATGCCGACGTTGAACAAGCCGGTAAAGCCCCAGTTGATGTTGAGGCCCAGGCACAGGACCGCGTAAATGCCGATCCAGGTCAGTTGCAAAACGAGATAAGCGCCAAGATCCATTAAAACACCCGTCCCCTGAAGAGGCCCTGCGGCCGCACGATGAGCATGACCACCATCACCGTGAAGGCGACGGCGCTCTTATAGTCTGGCGGTATGACGATGGTGGACAGCTCCTCCATCAAGCCGATCACCATGCCGCCGGCGATGGCGCCATAGGGCCGGCCCAATCCGCCCAGGATGGCGGCGGCGAAGATCGCCAGCAGCATGTTCCAGCCCATGTCGGGCTTGATCCGCGTATCCATGCCCAGCAGCACCCCGGCCGCGGCGGCCAGCGAGGCGCCGACGATCCAGGTCCAGATCACCACCCGCTCGGTGCCGATGCCGGTGATCTTGGCGAGATCGGCGTCGTCGCTCATGGCGCGCATGGCCTTGCCGATCCGGGTGTAGGCGAGCAGGTAGTGGGTGCCGCCGACCAGCACCACGACCGCGCCGGCGATGTAGAGATGCTTCTCGGCGATGGCGAAGGGCGCCAGAAAGTCGAGCGGCGGCTGGAAGGTGCCGTAATATTCGTCCTCGACGCCCCAGATGAGCTGCACCGCCGAGCGCACCATGAGCGCCACGCCGAACGACGCGATCAACAGGACTATCGTCGGGCTGTCGCGGAACGGCCGGTAGAACAGCCGGTCGATGGCGATGGCCGCCAGCACGGTGGCCACCATCGCCAGCGGCAGCGCCGCGATCGCCGGCCAGCCCAGCCCGGCCACCAGCACCAGCGCCAGATAGGCGCCCAGCGTCATGATGTCGCCGTGCGCGAAATGGGCGAAGCGCAGGATGCCGTACAGCATGGAAATGCCGATCGCGCCGAGCGCGTAGATGCTGCCCAGCACCAACCCCGGGATCAGGTAATAATTGATGAACTCCAGCACGCCTGTCCCGTCTCCCCCCCTTGTTCCGTCAGCCGCCCAGAAAGGATTCCGCGACTTCGCGGTTGGCCAAGAGGTTGGCGCCGGTGTCGGCGAAGCGCGTGCGTCCGGTCGCCAGCACGTAGCCCCGGTCGGCGACCGCCAGCGACTGGCGCGCGTTCTGCTCGACCATCAAAATGCCGACTCCGGATTTGTTGATCTCGACGATGCGCTCGATGATCTCGTCCATGATTTTGGGCGACAGGCCCGCCGTCGGCTCGTCGAGCATCAACAGCCTTGGTTCGATCATCAGCGCCCGGCCGATGGCCACCATCTGGCGCTGCCCGCCGGACAACTCGCCGGCCGGCTGCCTGCGCTTTTCCTTGAGCGGCGGAAACTGGTCGTACACCCGGGCCAGCGCATCCGAAATGTCGTCGTCGCGGATGAAGGCGCCCATTTCGAGGTTTTCGTGGACGCTGAGGTTGGGGAAGATGTTGCGCTCCTGCGGCACGTAGGCGATGCCGCGGCGGACCAGGCGCTCGGGCGCCTGGCCGGTGATGTCCTCGCCGTCGAACAGGACCGAACCTTGGCGCAGCGCGACCAGCCCGGCGATCGCCTTCATGGCGGTGGATTTCCCGGCCCCGTTGGGGCCGACGATCACCGCGATCTCGTTCGCCTCCAGGGAAAGATCGAGACCCTGAAGGATATCCATGCCGCCGTAGCCGCCAACCAGTCCGATTGCCCGCAACAGGGTCATGCCAAACCCGCCCCCCGCGCGCCGAGATAAGCCTCGATTACGGACTCGTTGCGCCTGATCTCGTCCATCGTTCCCTGGGTCAGGACCGCGCCCTCGGCCATCACGATCACCGGGTCGCACAGCCGGGCGATCAAATCCATGTCGTGCTCGACGACGCAGAAGGTATAGCCGTGATCGAGGTTGAGGCGTTCGATCTCGCGCGTCAGTTCGACCAGGAGCGTACGATTGACTCCGGCCGCCAGTTCGTCGAGCAGGACCACCTTGGCGTCGACCATCATGGTACGACCGAGCTCGAGGAGCTTTTTCTGTCCACCGGAAAGATTGCCGGCTTCCTCGTAGGTCAGATGACCGAGGCGGAGCGCGTCGAGCACTTCCTCGGCGCGTTCGCGCACCCGCCGGTCGTCCTCGCGGATGCGACCCTGGCGGAACCACGAAGCCGGCAGGCTTTCGTCGAGCGGCCGCGGCGGCACCACCATCAAATTCTCGAGCACGCTCATGCGCGTGAACTCGTGGGCAATCTGGAAGGTGCGGACCAGGCCGCGCGCGAACAGCTCGTGCGGCGGCCGGCCGGTCACGTCTTCGCCGTCCAGCACGATGACGCCCGAGTCCGGCGAAAACACGCCGGCGATGATGTTGAATAATGTCGTCTTGCCGGCGCCGTTGGGGCCGATCAGGCCGACGATCCGGCCGCGCCCCACCTCGATCGAACAATCGTCGACCGCCCTTATCCCACCGAACGACTTGGAAACGTGCTCGACGCTGATCATCGGCGGCGCGCTGGCGGTCACCAATTCATACCAGGAAGCTCTTCAGGCCCTCGATCACCGCGTCGTTCTCCTCGGGCAGGCCGATGGTGAAGCGAATGTAATCGCCCAGACCGTAATCGTCCACCGCGCGCAGGATAATGCCACGCCCGGCCATGTGGGCCAATGCCGCGCCGGCCCGGTGGTTGGTGTCGGAAGGGAATCGCGCCATCACGAAATTGGCGGCGCTGGGCACGACGGCGAGCCCAAGCCCAGCCAGCGCCGCGGCCAGCCGTTCGCGTTCCGCCGCCGTTTCCTCGCGCACCCGGCGCACGAAATCCATGTCGCCGAGCGCCGCCAGCGCGGCTTCCTGGGCGATGGCGTTGACGTTGCCGATGCCGCGCATGCGGTTCATCACGCCGATCAACGATGCCGAGCCGTAGGCCCAGCCGACGCGCAACGCCGCCAGCCCGAAGGCCTTCGAAAACGTCCGCGTGACCACGACGTTCTCGACGCCCTCGACCAGCTCGTTACCCTCCGAATAGTCCCCGGAATCGACATATTCGGCGTAGGCGGAATCCACCACCAGCACGATCGAGCCGGGCAGCCCGTCGCGCAGGCGCCGGACTTCGTCCTTGGAGACGTAGGTTCCGGTCGGATTGTTGGGGTTGGCGAGAAACACGATCCTGGTCTTGTCGGTGACGCACGCCAGCATCGCGTCAATGTCGGTGGTCAAGTCCGTCTCCGGTGCGATCGCCGGAGTGGCGCCCACCCGCATGGCCACGATGGGGAACTGCATGAAGCCGTATTCGCTGAACACCACCTCGTCGCCCGGCCGCGCATAGATTCGGGCGATGGCGTCGATCAGCTCCTCCGAACCGTTGCCGCAGGTGATCCGCGCGGGGTCGAGCCCGTAGGCCCGGCCGATCGCATTCCGCAATTCGCTGCTGGCCGGGTCCGGATAGCGGTTGAGCCGCTCGCTCCGATCCCGTGCCGCCCGCGTCGCCAGCGGGCTGGCGCCGAGGCTCGATTCGTTGAGCGACAGGTCGGTGATCGCGCCACCGCCGGCGCCGCCCACGCTGTCGTCGCCCGGCAGGACCTTTTTCACCACGGCCATGCCGATGTCGGGGATGTAGGGTTGCGGCTTGTGCACGATTCGCGGCTCCAGATCGGTCAGGCGATGAAAGCGGGAAGGGGTGTGGCGGCCAGGCCTACTCCGCCGCCAACGGCTCGGCGCGCACGCCGCGGAAGCGCGCCAGCAAACTTTCCTCGGTCGCCTTGGCGGCGGCGATGTTGCGCGCCTTGACGTGGCCGAAGCCGCGGATCGATTCCGGGACCCGGGCGATGCGGACGGCCAGTTCGTGATTGTCGCCATCGAGTCTATGCAGCAACGCCTCGACGGCGGATTCGTAGTCGGCGATCAGCCGCCGTTCGGCCCGGCGTTCCTCGGAGCGCCCGAAGGGATCGAAGCGCGTGCCGCGCAGCCCCTTGAGCCGCGCCAGCACGCGGAACGCCGAGATCATCCAGGGACCGAAGCTCTTTTTCTTGAGCTCCCCGGTCTCCGGGTCGCGGCTCGCCAGCAGGGGCGGCGCCAGATGGTAACGCACGGTGAAATCGCCGTCGAACTGCCGCCGCAGCTTTTCCTCGAACGCGCCGTCGGTATAAAGGCGCGCCACTTCGTACTCGTCCTTGTAGGCCAGGAGCTTGAAATAATTTCGCGCCACCGCTTCGGCCAGGGTGCCGCCGCGCTCGCCGCCGAGATTATTCTCCACGGCGCGGACCGCCGAGACCAAGCTCCGATAGCGCTCGGCGTAGGCAGCGTTCTGATACGCCGTCAGGTGATCGGCGCGGCGCGCGACCATCTCGTCCAGCCTTTCGACGGCGGGCTCGGCATCCCGGGCGGCGTAGGGGTTTGCCGCCGCTTCCGCCGCCGCCGGATCGTGGGCCGCGCGCCGGCCCCAGGCGAAGGCGCGCATATTGGCGTCGACCGCGATGCCGTTCATTTCGATGGCGCGCTCGATGGCGTCGAGCCCGACCGGCAGCAGCCCCTTCTGGCAGACGTAACCGAGCAGCAGCAGGTTGCTGTATATGCTGTCTCCCAAGAGCGCCGTGGCGAGCCGGGTGGAGTCGACGAATTCGCTTTGGCCGTCGCCCGCGCGCTTGACGATCAGGGCGCGCATCGCCTCGGCGCCGATCGGCGCGTCGGGGTCGAACACGACGGCCGAGGTCGGGGCCGGGTGGCCGTTCACCACCGCGCGGGTCTTGCCCTGGCGGATCGTGGTCAGCACCTCGGCGCTGGCGCTCACCACCATGTCGCAGCCGATGACGACGCTGGCGCCGCCCGCGGCGATGCGGGGCGCGGCGATCGCGCCGCCGGGCTCGGCGATCTGCACATGGGTGGTCACGGCGCCGCCCTTGCGGGCCATGCCGGTGTTGTCGAGCACCGATACCTCCTTGCCCTCGAGGTGCGCGGCCATGCCCAGAAGCGCGCCGATGGTGATCACGCCGGTGCCGCCGACGCCGCCCACCAGCACGCCGTAGGCGCCGTCCAGGGCTGCAATCGCGGGGACGGGCAGCGAGCCGGCGCCGGAATCCTGCTTAGCCGGGGCGATGCCGGATTCGCGCTTGCGCAGGGTCGCCCCGTGCACCGTAACGAAGCTCGGGCAAAAGCCGTCGACGCAGGACATGTCGGTGTTGCAGGCCGACTGGTCGATCACGCGCTTGCGGCCGAATTCGGTTTCCAGCGGCGCCACCGCGATGCAGGTCGATTTTTCCGAGCAGTCGCCGCAGCCCTCGCAGACCAGATCGTTGATGAACGGCCGTGCGTCCGGCATGGGATATTCGCCGCGCTTCCTGCGCCGGCGTTTCTCGGTGGCGCAGACCTGGTCGTAGACGATGGCCGAGACGCCCGGCCATTCGCGCACCTCGCGCTGCAAGGCATCCATGTCGTCGCGGTGATGGGTCGTCACGCCCGGCGCGAAACCCGCGGCCACCGGATATTTGTCCGGCTCGTCGCTGACCACGGCGATGCGCCCGACGCCCTCGGCGTGGAGCTGCTTGGTGATCCCGGCCACCGAGGGCGAGCCCTCGACCGGCTGGCCGCCGGTCATGGCGACGGCGTCGTTATAGAGGATCTTGTAGGTGATGTTGGTCTTGGCCGCGACCGCGGCGCGGATCGCCAGCAGACCGGAATGGTAGTAGGTGCCGTCGCCTAAATTCTGGAACATGTGATCGACGTCGACGAAGTGCTCGGCCCCGACCCAGGTGACGCCCTCGCCGCCCATGTGGGTGATGGTGATGGTGTTGCGCCCCGGCATCCACATGACCAGCGAGTGGCAGCCTATGCCGGTCATCGCCGTGCTGCCCTCGGGCACGATTGTCGAGCGCGCGTGCGGGCAGCCGGCGCAGAAATGCGGCAGCCGGACGATCTCGGCGCCCTTCGGCGCGGCCTCGGCCTCCATGGAATCCAGGCGGGCGAGACGCTCGCCGATACGCGGGTGGCCGCCCAGCCGTTCGATACGGGCGCCGATCGCCCGGGCCAGCATCAATGGGTCGAACTCGCCGGTCGACGGCAGCATGGCGGCGCCGCTCTCGTCGGTCTTGCCGACGATGCGCGGGCGGGCCGAGGCGTCCCAGTTGTAGGCCTGCTCCTTGAGCTGGGTTTCCATCAGCGGCCGGCGCTCCTCGATGACGAAAATCTCCTCCAGCCCGTCGGCGAATCCGCGCGCGCGTTTCGGCTCGAGCGGCCAGGTCATGCCGACCTTGTAGAGGACCAGGCCGATTTCCTCGGCCACCTTCTCGTCGATGCCGAGCTCCTCCAGGGCCTGGCGGGTGTCGAGATACGCCTTGCCGGTGGTGGCGATGCCGAAGCGGCGGCGTTTGCCGCCCAGGGCGATGCGGTCGAGCCCGTTGGCGTGGGCGAAGGCCTGTGCGGCCGGCAGCTTATGGTTTTGCAGCCGCGAATCCTGGCTGAAGCGGTCGTCCGGCCAGCGCGCCGACAAGCCGTCCGGCGGCATTTCGAAATCGTTGGGCATGACGATGGGCGCGCGGGCCGGATCGACGACGATCGAGCCCGAGCTTTCGATCGTGTCGGCCACCGTCTTGAAGCCGACCCAGGTGCCCGAATAGCGCGACAGGGCGAAGCCGATCAGTCCGAAATCGAGGAACTCCTGGACGCCGGCCGGATTGAGCACCGGCATCATCGAGGCGATGAAGGCCTGTTCGCACTGGTTCGGCAGCGACGACGAGGTGGCGCCCGGATCGTCGCCGCTGATCGCCAGCACGCCGCCGTGCGCCGACGTGCCGGCGGCGTTGGCGTGGGAGAACACGTCGCCGCAGCGGTTGACGCCCGGGTTCTTGCCGTACCAGATACCGAACACGCCGTCGTAGCGCGCGCCGCCGAAGATCGCCGTCTGCTGCGTACCCCAGACGGCGGTCGCCGCCAGATCCTCGTTCAGGCCCGGCTCGAAGCGGATGTGGTGTTGCTCGAGGAACTTCTTGGCCTGCCACAGGCCGAGATCGTAGCCGCCCAGGGGCGAGCCGCGATAGCCCGAGATATAGCCCGCCGTGTTGAGACCGGCGCGGAGATCGCGCTGGCGCTGCATCATCGGCAGGCGGATCAGCGCCTGGGTGCCGGAAAGATAGACGCGCCCGGATTCGAGCGCGTACTTGTCGTCGAGCGATACCGCCGCCAAGCTCATGGTCCCCACCTATCGGCCAACTCTTCGTTCCCCTCGCGCACCACATAAGCCGTCAAGGCCGAGCGCGCAACATGGCCGGGCTCGGGCGCTCGCGGCGCAAAATCTATCACACATCGGGGCCGCCGTTCCACGCATGCCGCTCATTTCCCGTTGTCTCCCCGGCCGCCCGCCGATGGGTTTTTGCCGGCCGGTTTGGGCAGCAGGTCCAGGTGCTCGAGCAGGCCGACGAAGCGGGCGAGCTTTTCGCGCTGGAAGTCGTCGAGCCCGGAATCGTGCGCGCCGTAGAATCCGCCGCCCTTGCCCATGCCGCGGCGGCCGCTCTCGACCATCTCGCGGATGACCGCCGGCGCCTCGAAGCGGTCCGAATCGAGCGCATCGGAAAGATAGTCCGAGGCATACAGCAGGATGTCGACGCCGCCCCAGTCGATGAATTCGACCAGCCCCATGGTGGCGTAGCGCACGCCGAAGCCGACCCGGATCGCCTTGTCGATATCCTCGGCGCTGGCCACCCCTTCCTCGACCATGCGCGCCGCCTCGTTCATGGCGACCGCCTGGATGCGCGGCACGATATAGCCGGGCGAGGCCTTGCAGCGGACCGGCACCTTGCCGACCGATTCGAGCAGCGTCATGAGCCGCGCCACCGCCGCCTCGTCGGTTTGCCCGCCGGGGCTGATTTCGACCAGCGGGATCAGATAGGCGGGGTTGAGCCAATGGGCGTTCATGAAGCGCTCGGGCCCCGCCACGTGCGCGGCAAGCTCGTCCACCAGCATGGTCGAGGTGGCCGAGGCGATCACCGCC
>CBDVDY010000056.1:0-13469 GCA_965372875.1 uncultured Alphaproteobacteria bacterium
CAGCAGCCCGCTGCGCCGCGCGGTCGAGACCGCCAAGCTGCTCCGCGCCAACGCCGACGCCGGCGATCCGACCATCGAGCCGCGCCTGGCGGAAATGGACTGGGGCGAATGGGAGGGGCGGCGGCTCGACGATCTGCGCCGCGAGTTGGGCGGGGCGATGGCGGCGAACGAGGCGCGCGGTCTCGACTTCCGGCCCGAGGGCGGCGAGAGCCCGCGCGAATTGCTGGCGCGCCTCCGGCCCTGGCTGGCCGAGGTGGGCGCGGCCGGCCGGCCCACGCTCGCCGTCACCCACAAGGGCGTGATCCGGGCGCTGCTCGCCGAGGCGGCGGGTTGGGACCTGACCGGCAAGCCGCCCGTCAGGCTCGACTGGTCGTCGGCGCACCTGTTCGCCGTCGATCGGCGCGGCGGGCTGCGTCTCGACCGCGCCAATCTGAGCCTGCGGACGTGATGACGCGCGGGCGGGTATTTTTTCATGTCCAGCACCTGCTCGGCAGCGGCCATTTGCGGCGCGCGCTGGGTCTGGCGGAGGCCTTGGCCGCGGCGGGATTCGCCGTCGATCTGGTCTCCGGCGGCATGCCCGAGCCGGGACTGAAGGCGTCCGGCGCGCGCCTCGTCCAGTTGCCGCCGCTGCGCGCCGCCGACGCGAGTTTCAGCGGGCTGGTGGACGAAGACGGCGCGGCGGTCGACGATGCCTGGAAGGCGCGGCGGCGCGACGCGCTGCTTAGCCAATTTCACCAATCCCAGCCGGACGTGCTGCTGATCGAAGGCTTTCCGTTCGCCCGCCGGCAGTTGCGCTTCGAGCTGCTGCCGCTCTTGCAGGCGGCGCGCGCGCGGACGAAGCGGCCGCTCGTCGTCGCCTCGGTCCGCGACATCGTGCAGGCCAGGCGCAAGCCCGGCCGGGCCAAGGAAAGCGCTTCCCTGGCGCGCGCCTATTTCGACGCGGTTCTGATCCACGGCGATCCCGGCCTGGTGCGATTCGAGGAGAGCTTTCCACTGGCCGCCGAGATCGCCGATTTGCTGCACTACACCGGCTATGTGGCGCCGTCCCCGGCCGAAAGCGCGGGCCAGGGCGGCGGCGACGGCCCCGGGGCGGGCGAGGTGATCGTCTCGGCCGGCGGCGGCGCGGTGGGCCGCGATCTGTTTGCCGCGGCGCTCGGCGCGCGGGCGCTCTCCAGCCTTGGCGACGCGCCGTGGCGGCTGCTGGTGGGGGCGAACCTGGCCGGGAAGGACCGCGCCGATCTTGCCGCGGCGGCCCCTCCGGGCCTGATCGTCGAGCCGGCCAGGAGCGATTTCCCGGCCCTGCTCGCCGCCTGCGCGGTGTCGATATCGCAGGCTGGATACAACACGATTTTGGACATATTATGCGCCGGCGCGCGCTCGGTGCTGGTGCCCTTCGCGGGCCAGGGGGAGGGCGGCGGCGAGACCGAGCAGCCGTTGCGCGCGGCCCGCCTGGCCACGCGGGGCCTGGCTACGGTGCTGCCGGAGGCCGACCTCACGCCCGAACGGCTGGCGCGCGCGGTGGATGAGGCCGCGGCGGCGCGGCCGGGCCCGCACGGGCTCGATCTTGGCGGCGCCGAGGCGAGCGCCGGACTGGTGGTGAAATGGCTGGCCGAGCGAAGCGGCGGCGCGGTCTGAACAAGGAAAGGTGCGAGCCGGGATGACTGATTGGAGCGGTCTCGAAAGCGAACTCGACGCCTGGCAAAAGGCCGGCCGGACGGCGACCTTCTGGTGGCGCGACGACGATGCCAAGGGCGTCACGAACGAGCTCGACCGGCTTCTCGCGCTGCGCAAGGAGGCGCGCGTGCCGCTTGCGCTCGCGGTAATTCCCGCCGGCGCGCACGATCCCCTGGCGCGCCGGCTGGGGCCGCTGGCCGAAGTCAGCGTGCTGCAGCACGGCTATGCCCACGTGAACCACGCGCCGGAGGGCGAAAAGAATGTGGAAATCGGCGGCGGCCGCCCGGCGGATCAAATACTGGGCGAGCTGATCGCCGGCCGCGAGAAGCTCGAATCGCTTTTTTCGCTGAAGGCCCTGCCGGCGCTGGTGCCGCCGTGGAACCGGATCGAGCCGGCAATCGTAGCGGCGCTGGCCGAACGGGGGTATACCGGCCTGTCGACCTGGGGCGCGCGCGAAGCGGCCGAGGCGTCCGGCCTGGTCCAAATCAACGCCCATATCGACATCATCGACTGGAAGGGCAATCGGAAGTTCGTCGGCGAGGAACTCGCCCTCGACCAGGCGGTGGGGCACCTCAAGGCGCGCCGCGCCGGCACGGCCGACGCCGCCGAGCCCACCGGCCTGCTGACCCACCACATGGCGCACGACCGGGGCTGCTGGAAATTCCTGGCGGCGTTTCTGGCCCGCACGAGCAAGCACGCGGCGGCGCGCTGGCTCGGCGCGCACCGGCTGTTTCCCCGCCTCGTTCCCGCCGATCACGATCCGCTCTAGGCACTTGTTCTTACGCGGCGTGTGCCTATGTGATCCCGGAAAGGCCGCCGAACGCGCCCGAAGCCGTATTTGCCGGGATCGAGCCGAGAAACGCCCCGATGTATGCACGCCTGACCCGATACAAGATCAAGCCCGAGCATATCGACGAGGCGCGCACGCTGGTCAACGGGATGGGCAGCGCCGGCATCGACAGCGCCGGCGTGTTCCAGCTCATCAACCTCGGCCGCGAAGACGGCTCCGGCATGCTCATCGCGATCTACCAGTCCAAGGAGGACGCCGCCCGCGTCGCCGACCGGATCAAGGAGGCCTGGGCGCAATTCATGCATCTTCTGGACGAGCCCCCGGAGCCCGAGGAATTCGACGTCGTCAGCTACGAGGTCGCGGCCAAGCCGACATCCTGACATCCTGACGGTTCGCCGGGGTCGAGCGCGCGCTTGGCCACGCCGGGCTCGATATGCCATCATGCGCCGATGCGCTTGAGCCTCACCGGCCGCCTGGCGGCGATACTCGCGCGCCCGGTCGATGATGCCAGCCGGGCCCGGGCGGCGCGTCACCTGCTCGACTGGTTCGGCTGCGCGCTTTTGGGTACGACCGCCGAGGCCGGGCGTATCCTTGCCGCCCATGCGGAGGGCCGGCCGGCGGGGCCGTGCCTGGTGCTCGGCGCCCGGCCCCACCCCGATACCCAACCCCACCCCGTCACCCGGCGCGACGCCGAAACCGCCGCCTTCGTCAATGGCGGGCTCGGCAACATCTTCGAGATGGACGATCTTCACCGCACCTCGATCGTGCATCCGGGCGACGTGGTGATTCCGGCGGCGCTCGCCGTGGCCGAGCGCGACGGCGCCATGCCAGCCGATCTGCTCGACGCGCTGGTGCGCGGCTACGAGGCGGCGGCGCGGGTCGGCGAGGCCGCCGGCCCCGGCCACTACGAGCACTGGTATACCACCGCGACCTGCGGTGTGTTCGGCGCGGCGGCGGCGGTCGCGTCGCTGCACCGGCTCGATCCTGGCGCCGTGGTCGACGCCCTGGGCCAGGCGGGGACGCAGGCGGCCGGGCTGTGGCAGGCGCGCATGGAGCCCACCCATTCCAAGCAGCTGAACACCGCGCGGGCTTCCCAGGCGGGGCTGGTGGCGGCCGATCTCGCGCGCCTCGGCCTCAAGGGCGCGCGCCGGATCCTCGAGGGGGAGCACGGATTCTTCGCCGCCGCCTGTCCGGGCGCGCGGCCCGATTCCGTGGCCGCCTCGCCCGAGGCCGAATGGAAGATGTTTGAGACCAGCTTCAAGCCGTGGCCCGCCTGCCGCCATGCCCACCCGGTGATCGAGGCGGCGCTGGAGCTGCGCGGCGGCATCGCACCCGGCGACGTGGAGGCGGTCGAGATCACCACCTATGGCCAGGCCATCGCCTTTTGCGACAAGCCGGCGCCCGCCAGCCCCGACGAGGCGCGCTTCAGCCTGCAATATTGCCTCGCCGCCACGCTGCTGCGCGGGGTCCCTATGCTCGCCGATTTCGAGCCGCCGGCCATCGCCGACCCGGCGGCGGCGCGGCTGGCCGGCCGGGTGCGGCTGATCGAGGATCGCGACCTGACGGCGTCGTTCCCCCATGCCTATGGCGCCACGGTGCGGCTGATTCTGACCGGCGGCGGCACCCGCCAAGCCGTTATCGCGGCGGCCAAGGGCGACCCGGAGAACCCGATGAGCGAGCGCGAGATCGAAGACAAGGCGCGGACGCTGCTGGCCGCCGCCGGGCTCGATGGGGCCGGTGTCGACGCCCTGGTCGCCGCCTGTCTGGCGCTGCCCGACGGCGGACCCATAGCGGCGCTCGGCGCGGCACTTCTCGGCCCCAAGGCCGCCGCCGCGCAGTAATTCGCCTCACACCGCGCTGTAGCCGCCGTCCACCAGGAAATCGCTGCCGGTGATGAAGGACGAGGCGTCGCTGGCCAGGAACAGCGCCGCCTGGGCGATCTCCTCCGGCCGGCCCAGGCGGCCGACCAGTTGTTTGTTGCCGAGCGCCGCCTCGGCCGCCGCCAGGTCGCCGAAGCGGCGTTCCAGCCGTTCGGTCGCCACCGGCCCGGGCGACAGCGCGTTGACCCGGATGTTGTCGCCCGCGTGGTCGACCGCCATCGCCTTGGCGAGCTGGATCAGGGCGCCCTTGGTGGCGCAATAAACCGCGCGCTCCTTCTGCGCCACGCGGCCGAGTTGCGAGGCGATATGGATGATGGAGCCGCCGCCCGCCTCGATCATCGGCGGCAGGGCGCTTCGGCTCATCAGGAACGCGCCGGTGACGTTGACCGCGAAGACGCGGCTCCATTCCTCCGCGTCGAGCTCCAGGATGGTCCCCGACCTGTCGTAGGCGGCGGCCGCGTTGACCAGCACATGCACGCCGCCGAAGCTCTCCAGCGCGCCTGCCACCGCCGCCTCCACCTCGGCCGGAAGGCTCACGTCGCAGGGCAGCGCCAGCGCCTCGCCGCCGGCCGAGGCGATCGCCTGGGAAGTGGCCGCCGCCGCGTCGGAATCGATATCGAGGCACGCCACCCTGGCGCCCGCATTGGCGAAGGCGATGGCAATGGCGCGGCCGATGCCGGCGCCGGCGCCGGTGACGATCGCGGTTTTTCCGGCGAGCGGGGTGGGATTCATGGCTGATGTCTCCGTGCTGGTCAGGGCAAATCCTAGCCCGGCCTCGCGTCCCCGGCAAACGCGCGCTCGGCGCCCCTATGCCGGTCTCGCCCCGTATGCGATACTCGGCGCCATGAACCGGCACCGGTGGAGGTTGCGATGATGATCCTGCGCCGAGCCCTGGGCCTCGCGGTCCGGCGCATCGCCGCCGACCCGCGGGTGCGGGCCAAGGCGGCCGAAGTGGTGGAAAGCGAACTGAAGCCGCGCATCAAGGAAGCGGTCGAGCGCGCCCGCCCCAGGCTCGAGGCGGCGCGCGACGAGCTCCGCGATATCGCCCGCGAGGCCGACCCGAGGCGCGACCCGGCCGGCTTCGCCCGCAAGCTCGGGAAACGCGTGCGCCAGGTCGTGAAGGACGAGTAGGGGCGGAATTAGGGGTTCCGGGCGTTTCCCGTGCCCCTCATACTTCGACAGGCTCATGCTTCGACAGGCTCAGCATGAGGAGCGTCGAGTAGGCGGCGAGAGAGGCGCGACCCGAGCCCCTCATCCTGAGCTTCCTCATCCCGAGCCTGTCGAGGGACCAAGGATGAAGGGCGGTTCTCACACCACGCGCTTCTCGCGCAGCGTAGCGATCTCGTCGGCGCCGTAGCCGAGTTCGGCCATAATCCGGTCGGTGTGCTCGCCCAGGGTCGGCGCGCGGTGGCGGATGCCGCCCGGCGTCTCCGACAGGCGCACCGGAATGTCTGAGACCGGGGCCGGGCGGCCGAGGCCGGGAAAGTCGATCAGCTTCAGCATCTCGGTGGCCCGGACGTGCGGGTCCTCCAGCACCTCGGCCGGCGTCAGCACCGGCCCGGCCGGGATGCGCGCCGCCTCGAGCGTCGCCAGGGCATCGGCGGTGGTCCGGTCCCGGCACCATTCGGCCATGCGGGCGCTGATGATCTCGCCGTTGTCGCCGCGCGCCTGGTCGTTCGCGAAGCGCGGATCGGCGAGCCAGTGATCCTCGCCCATCAAATCGGTCCAGCGCCTGAACAGCGGCGCGCCGAGGATCAGGACGTAGATCCAGCCGTCGCGCGTGCGGAAGCAATCGCCGGGTGCCGCGGTCTGGGCCCGGTTCCGCGTGGCCACGCGGTTGGTGCCGAGCACCGCCTGCTCGATGATGAAGGGGTTGTTGAAGGCGATCGCGGTGTGCAGCAGCGCGCCCTCGACCACCTGGCCCCTGCCGGTCCTGGCCCGCTCGATCAGCGCCGCCAGCGTGCCGAAGGCGGTGAACAAAGCGGTGCCGAAATCGACGTAGGAGGCATGCGCCCGCATCGGCTCGTCTTCATGCCCCGTCAGGTGCATGGCGCCCGACATGGCTTGGCCGATGGTGTCGAAACCGACCCGGTGGCCGTAGGGTCCGGCCGCGCCGAAGGTCGAGGCCGTGGTCAGGATGATGTCGGGCTTGACCGCGCTGAGGCTCGCGTAGTCGAGGCCCATGGCCTCGAGCGTCTGGGCCGGCAGGTTGGCGACCACCACGTCGGCGGTGGCCACCAGCTTCTTCACGATCTCGCGGCCCTCCGGCTTCATCGGGTTCAGCGTCATGCCGAGCTTGTTGCGGCCCATCTGCATGAACATGGCGCCCTCGCCACCCTCGCCGCCGCCGCCGCCAACGACCGGCTGGATGTAGCGGTCCTCGCTGCCGTCCACCTTCTCGATGCGGATCACCTCGGCGCCCAGATCCGCCAGCATGGTGGCGCAGAACGGGCCGGCGATATAACGCCCGAAATCGAGCACCCGAATGCCGTCCAGAACGCCGCCCACGTTGCCCCTCTCGCCCAATGGCTCAATTGCCGGTCGCGCGATTGTACCCGAGCCGGGCGCGAAGGCCAGCGCCGAGGCCGAGCCGCCGCCGGGCTAATACGGCCGGCGCAACCGGAGGGCAAAACAATTCGCTGGCGCGCCGCTGTCGGGGAAACCAGATTATTTCCGCGCGCGCAACGCGTGGACCGCCAAACCTGGGTTGGGATCGGTTTGAAAATATCCGTAATCATGTCCGTCTACGACGCCGAGGCCTACATCGCCAAGGCGATTGCCTCGGTTTTAGAGCAGACCGAGCAGGATTTCGAGATCGTCGTCGTCGACGACTGTTCGCGCGACAAGACCCGGGAAATCGTGCGGGAGTTCGCCGGCAGCGACGGCAGAGTGCGTCTTCTGACCACCGAGCGGAACACCGGATTCGCTTACTGCGTCAATTTCGGTATCCGCGAATCGCGCGGCGACTGGGTGACCTTCCTGGACGCCGACGACTGGTACGACCGCCATCGGCTCGCGCGCCTGGTGGGGCTCGGCATCGAACACGACGCACCGATGGTCGCGGACAATCTCTATTTCATCGAAGACAAAGCGGCCAAGCCTTGGCGGACCCTGTTCGCGGCGGACGAAAGCGCGCCACGGCGGCTTTCCCTGGACGAATTCCTGGTGCGGGACATGCCCGGCCGGCACGGCACCTGGGGCCTGCTGCAACCGGCCCTGCGGGCGGATTTTCTGCGCCGCCACGGCATCGCCCACGATGAGGAAATCCCGGCGGGTTCGGATTCCTTTTTCCTGATCGGCTGCCTTTCGGCGGCACCCTGCCTGCTGCTCTCATCGGCCCACTATTACTACCGCTTGCGGCCGGATTCGATGAGCGCCAGGATGTCGATCGATACCCTGCGGATCCTGCAGCACAAGAACAGCGAACTGGCGAGGACCGTCGCCGCTTCCATGCCGCCGGCGACGTCGCGGCTGATCGAACGGCGCATCCGCTCGATGGACCGGTTTATCCGCTACCGCGAGGTGGTCGTGCCGCTCAAGGACGGCCGGATTGGCGCCGCGCTTCGGGCCGCCGCCGCCGACCCGGCGATCCTGCCGAACGTCCTGATCGGGCTGGCCCGGGTCGCCCTGTCGCGGGCATATCGGCTCATCCCGCCGCCGCCGGGCGACTGAATCCGGGCGTTCGCGCCCTGCGGCGGACGGTCGTTTGACAGGCGCGCGCGCGGTAAGCATGCTCGGGGCCGCGAAAGGCGGTGGAGCGGGAATGCCCGAAGATATCCTGAGGAACGCGCCGCGGGCGCTGTCGGCGGAAAACCAGCCGACCAGGGAGGGAAGCTACCGGGGCGAGCGGAGCCGTCCGGGCGACGCGGCCTGCGGCTTCGACATTCTCGACGATTTCGAGCGCTTCAACGGCTGCAACGACACCTTCGCCCGGGCCCAATGGGACGAAGGCGTGCGGAGCAAGAAAGCCATCGCCTGGTTCAAGAGTCACTTCACCCACGGCATCGGGGTGCGCCAGGCGGAAGGCTACCGCAACAAGGATTTCGCCGCCCGCAACGCCGCCTGGGTCGGCGCCAACCTGCTGATCGAGCGGAATTTGCAGCGCGAGCGGCACGAGGGCTTCCTCGACGATCTCAGCGAATTCGCGCCGCCGGCCGGGGAAAAGACGCCCATCGAATCGCCCGCCGACATGGCGCTCGAACTCAAACAGGTGGCGCGCATCTTCGGCGCCGATCTGATCGGCATCACCGCGACCGATCCGCGCTGGCACTACACCAGGCGCTTCAACGCCAGGACGCGTAGCGAGAAGGAGAACGTCGATATCGACGGGCTCGACAATTGCGTGGTTATCGGCACCGAAATGCCGGGCACGGTGATCCAGACCATGCCCTCGGCGCTGGCCGGCACCGCCGCCGGCTTCGGCTACTCCAAGGACGGCCTGTCGCTGATGTCGATCGCCCAGTTCATCCGCAACATGGGCTACCGGGCGGTGGCCAGCCTGAACGACAGCGCCCAGTGCGTGCCCTACGCGATTCAGGCGGGGCTGGGCGAATACGGGCGGCACGGCTTGGTGATCACGCCGGAATACGGCCCGCGCCAGCGCTTCGGCAAGATCTTCACCGACATGCCCCTGGCCCACGATTCGCCGATCCGGTTCGGCGTCAGGGAATTCTGCGAAATCTGCCGGCGCTGTACCGATTCCTGCCCGCCCAAGGCCATCCCCGATGGGCCGCCGGATGGGGCCCATCACAACCAGTCCAACTTCGTCGGCATCCGCAAATGGAACGTGGACGGCGAGAAATGCTTCCAGTTCTGGGCCAAGCAGGGCACCGAATGCGGCATCTGCATCCGCGTCTGCCCCTACAACAAGCAGCCCGAAGGCTGGCTCGGCCGGCGCTATTTCGGGTTTTGGCGCTGGCTCGCCGGGACGCGCCTCAGGCGGCTCGCCCTGTGGCTCGATATCCGCCTCGGCTTCGGCCGCCGCCTGAAGCCGGAGACCTGGTGGCGCACCCGGCCGGGCTGGTAGGGCGCGCGGGAATTCCGTTACACCTGTTCTGACAGAGGACGGCGAGTAAATCGCGGAAATGGTCGCGATTTACTGCACTATTGGGAAATATAAAATTTTAGAAACTTAATAGTAATCTTGTAGTTTTAACCATATTTCTTAATGTTTACATGGTTTTTAGTATCTTAATACTTGACTTATTCCTGATGTTCTGGCATAAAGGGATACGATTTATTAATTCATTGATTAAGGTATTTAGGCAAATGATTAACACGCAAATTCGCCGGATAATTGGGTATGTCGCTCGAGCAGCGTCCATCGCCGCGATAGCCGGGCTGACCTTGTTCGCGGCGCAGGCCGTCGCCGGCGAAACGGAGGTCGCCGCCCTGTCCTCCTTTCATGCCACCGAAGGCTCGATTCGCGCCGCGTCCACCATTCGCGCCGCGCGCGCGCCGCGGGGCCTGGAGCTCGAAGCGCTGGCCGACCGCCTGCGGGCGACCGACGGCATCGGAATCTTCAGGAAGCTGGCGATCAAGAACAAGGTCGACGAGTTGGCCCGCGGTTTCGGTTATTACCACCAGGGCCACCGGATGGCCGATCTCGGGGAGCTGCGCGCCCGGTTCGAAGCCCTGCGGTCGACTATCGTGATGGCGCTGAAGTCCGGCGACCCGGCGCTGGCGAAAGATGTCGCCCAGTCCGGACAATCGCTGTGGCTGGCGTTTTGCGATCCCGTCCTGTTCGCCAAGGGAATCGGCCGGGAAATCGTCGCCCAGAACGAAATGGCGAAAGTCGATATCGGCCAGTAACGGTATAAATCGGCCGACCGCGCCGCCGAGGGGCGGTATCTCTTAAATCCCCATTAACCAAATCGAAACGACGCCGAAGGCACTGTGGCGCGGACCGCCACCCGGGCGGCCGCGAATTTCGCGCAATCTGATACCAAGCCTCGAGTTGGTCGAATGGGCCGCAAGCGCCGCGCCACCGCCCGCAAGGGCACGCACCCAAAATCCACGCATCTCCCAAGCCCGGACGAGGCCGCCGAGATCGCGCAGCGTCTTTCCTCGGCCCTGAACCACCATCAATCGGGCGATCTCGAACAGGCGGAAATCCTGTACCGCCAGGTGCTGGCGCGCATGCCCGAGCACCCGGACGCATTGCATCTTTATGGCGTGCTGGCCCATCAGACCGGGCGCCTGGAGGAAGCCGGGAAATGTATCGCCCGCGCGATAGAGCTTTTCCCGCAAGCCGCCGGCTTCCATAACAGCCTGGGCAACGTGCGCCGGGACGAGGGACGCGGCGACGAAGCCGCCGAGCTGTATCTGAAAACCCTGTCGCTGGATCCGGGATACGCCGAGGCGCACGTCAATCTCGCCAATTTGCGGCGCGAACAGGGCCGCCCCGACGAGGCCGCGCGCCACGCCATGCAGGCGCTCGCGTCCGATCCCGCATACGCGGCGGCCCATGAAGCGGCGGCGGCGGCGCTCCAGGATCTGGGCAAGCCGGAAGAGGCGGCCGACCATTTCCAGACCGCGTCGTCGCTGGAGCCGCAATCGCCCGAGGCCCACGCCAATCTGGCCGCCTCCCTGTGGCAACTCGGGCGGCAGGACGAGGCGATCGAGCGGTTCCGCGAAGCCCTGACCCTGGATTCCGACTTCGCCGACGCCCACAACGGACTGACGATCGCGTATCTGGGCCGGGGCGAGTTGGCCGCCGCCGCCGGGCATGGCGAGAAGGCGCTCGCCGCGCGCCCCGATTTCGCGGCGGCGCATGTCAATCTGGCGGCGGTCCGGCGGCTCGAGGGCCGGCCGGGCGAGGCGCTGGAGCATTGCCGGCGCGCGGCCGGGATCGATTCCGGTTTCGTCGAGGCGCACGTCGGCATGGCGCTGGCGCGCCGCGATCTGGGCGAGCCGGAGCAGGCCATCGGCGATCTGGAAACCGCCCTGTCGCTGGCCCCCGACGACGCCGCCATCCAGGTCAATCTGGCGGTGCTGAACATCGATCTGGGGCGCCTCGAAGCGGCGGAGAGCCAGTGCCGCGCGGCGCTGGTGCGCGAGCCCGAACTGGTCGAGGCCCGCATCAACCTCGGCGCCGTGCTGAACGATCTCGGCAGGCACGCGGAGGCCGCGCCGCAGTTCGACGCCGCGCTCGAGCTGAGGCCCGACAACGCGGCGGCGCGCATCGGCCTGGCGCAAGCGCTCAGCGGCCTGGGATCGCCGCTTCACGACGATCTCGGCCGCTGGCTCGAGGCGGCGTTCGCCTCGCCCGATGTGCGGCACCAGGAAATCGCCGCGATTACGGCGGCCCATCTCAAACAAGTGCATCCGCTCGGTTCGGCGGCCGCTAGCGCGGGCGAGCCGGACTGGTCCTGGGGCGCCCTGGGCGACCCGGTGCTGCACGCGCTGCTGGAAAAAACCGTCAATGTCGATGCCGAAATCGAGCTCGCCCTGACCGCGTTGCGCCGCGATCTGCTGCTGTCGGCGGCGGCTGGCGGAATCGCCGCGGACCGGCGCCCGCCGATGCGTGCGCTGGCCCGGCAAACCTGCAACAACGGCGGCGCCTTCTGGCTCGACGACGACGAAAAGGCCGGGCTGGAGGCGCTGCGGGCGGACCTGGAAGCCAGCATCGAGACGCTGTCGGCGCCCGGCGGCGCTCTCGAGGACAAGCTCTTGGCCTTCGCCATGTACGCGCCGCTCGCCGCGCTTGACGGCAGCCGGCGGCTGCGGGAATTTCCGCTCGCCGACTGGTCCCCCTGGTTCGCGCCGATCGTGGAAAAAAGCCTGATCGATCCCCTCGAGGAAGAGGATCTGATGGCGGGGATCGGCACGCTCGGCGATGTCGCGGACGCGACCTCGCAAGCCGTCCAGGCGCAGTACGACGAAAATCCCTATCCGCGCTGGCTGTCGATCGATCGGGCGCTGTCCGCCAGCTTCGCCCTGCGGCTGAAGCGCCAGTGCCCGCATGCCACCGCGCCGCAACCGACCGGCGGGATATTGGACGTCCTGGTCGCCGGCTGCGGCACCGGCCAGCATCCCATTACCCTGGCCCTGGCGAACCGCGACGTTCGCGTCCTGGGCGTGGATCTGAGCCGGCGAAGTCTCGCCTATGGAGCCCGGATGGCCCGCCGGCTCGGAATCGGCAACGTCGAATTCAGCCAGGCCGATATCCTGGAATTGTCCGGCCTGGGCCGAACATTCGCGGTGATCGAAAGCGTCGGTGTGCTGCATCACCTGGCGCGGCCGGAGGAGGGTTGGAGCGTTTTGACCGGGTTGCTGGCACCGGGCGGCGTGATCAAGATCGGGCTCTACAGCGCCACCGCGCGCCGGCATATCAACGCCGCGCGGGAACGTGTCGCCGCAAGCGGCATCGCGCCGGCGCCCGACGATATCCGGCGCCTTCGCCGGCAAATCCTGCTGGGCCGGGAGCATGCCGAATTGTCGGCGATGGCCCGGCTGATGGATTTTTACGATCTCAACGGCTGCCGCGATATGCTCTTTCACGTCCAGGAGCAGAGCTTCACGCTGGAACGCATCGGCGAGATCGTCGGCCGACAGGGCCTCGACTTCATCGGCTTCGAATTCAGCGATCCATCCGTCAAGCGGTCCTTTGCGGCGCGTCATCCCGACGATCCCGGGATGACCGATCTGGCCCGCTGGGCCGCGTTCGAGCGCGAGCACCCGGACACCTTCGAGGGCATGTACGTGTTCTGGTGCCAGAAGCCGCTAAGCGCCGGCGCGTAAAGCGTGTTCCGTATGTTTTGACGCGGCGACGCCCCCCTCACCCTGCCGCTGCGTGAAACCGGTATGTACGGGCGGGTTTCAAACCCGCCCCTACTTGCTCCTATCCCCGTCCGCTCGGCCACACCTCATTGTTTGGTAGTGCATTTCCCCAGCCCAGCCGATAGAACATATCGCGTGGGGCCGCGCATGAATTGGTGGGGAACGGGTGGGACGTAGTCGCGCATCCGGCGGCGGCCGGTCCGCTGAAGATCGGCCGGCGGCGCCGGATACCTCGCCGCCCGTCGGCGACGATATCAAATACACCACCTGCTACATGTGCGCCTGCCGTTGCGGCATCAAGGTGCACCTCGAGGACGGCGCGCTCCGCTACATCGAGGGCAATA
>CBDVDY010000057.1:0-13440 GCA_965372875.1 uncultured Alphaproteobacteria bacterium
TGACACGATGCCCCCGTGACCGCAGAACGTCCGCCACGCGCCGCCAACACCAGCCTCCGTGAAAGGCGCCATGCACGAGGACAAATGTCTTCGGTTTCGTGTTCGATGCCATGTTTGGATCCCAACGTATCGATCGATGAATTCTAATATTACCTGCGGTGGGTTTCAAAGGGGCACACAACCTGAATCCACGGACACCTGCCCGACCGAGCTTGAGTTTCGAGGAATTTCAGCGATGTCCGGTTTCCCAGCGAATTCGTCCGCTGTACCCCCAGGCGCGGACCTTTTGGGCGGTGCCCCCCGACTTCCGAGTCTGGCCCATTCCGGACCTTCGGCCAGATCGTCCCGAATGTCCGGAATGGGTACGGTTGTCACCTTCTTCAATCGGCGGTGAATGCACAGCGCGGTTTCAATGCCCCCAAGCAGCGCATCTGGCTAAGCCTTATTTAACAAATTTCCTTAATTTTAGGAGTTGGTTGCGCGTCTAGTCCGATGGTTGGGAATGGTGTCTTCTGACTTGTGCCTCCGCAACAACAGCAATTTGAGCGACAGCGAGCGCTTTCGCAATGCAGCCCAAGCATGTCGTCCTTTTAGCGGTTATTACCGTCCTGCTTGTTTTCTTGGTCATGGTGGGCTGGGAATTCTCGCTGGAGGACACCATTGAGCCAATCGGCCTGGCCAATGGTGCAAGAGAATCTGCATGGGAGCACTGGGAGTATGTCATTACAGCCACATGTGCCGCCGGGATCGCCGTTACAATTTTGAGTCTGGCATCTCTACGCATTGTCGCCCAGCGGAATCGGGCGGAACGGGGGCTGCGAGAGGCGTACGACACGCTCGAGCGGCGCGTGAGAGAAAGAACGGCCCAGCTTGCAGAGAAAAATGCCCAGCGAAAACGCGTCGAGCAGGAACTTCTCGCTTCGAAGAAATACCTTGAAGATCAAAGTCGTCATCTTGAAGAATTGGCGCGGTCCCTCGCTCAGGCTCGTGAGCGAGCAGAGATCGCAAACCAGGCGAAATCTGCGTTTCTTGCGAACATGAGCCACGAACTACGGACGCCCCTGAACGCCATCATCGGTTTTTCCGAGGTGATGGGCAAAGAAATATACGGTCCCGTCGGCAATCCGCAATATCGCGAATATGTCAACGACATCCATGAAAGCGGCCAGCACCTTCACAGCTTGATCGACGACATCCTCGACCTTTCCAAGATCGAGGCAGGAAAGCTCGAGCTGAACGAGGACGAGGTGGACGTGGCACAGGCAGTCGGCGTTTGTCGGGGGATCATAGAGGGACGCGCGAAGGAGGCCGGGCTGACCTTGGCTACCCGGCTGAGCGGCAACTTGCCGAAGCTCTGGGCCGACGATCGCGCTGTCAAGCAGATCGTCATCAACCTGCTATTCAATGCGGTCAAGTTTACGCCGGCAGGGGGTAAGGTCTCTGTGCACGCTGAAGTCGACGAAGACGGTTGCTTTGTCCTCAGTGTCTCTGACACCGGCATCGGCATCGGCGCCGACGATATCCCAAAGGCGTTCGCGCCCTTCAGTCAGGTCGATGGCTCCGTGTCTCGCGAACACGAGGGCTCAGGTCTCGGACTTCCGTTGGTCAAGTCGCTGATCGAATTGCATGGCGGAACGATCGACTTGGAGAGCGAGTTGGGCGATGGCACAATCGCCACGATCCGCTTCCCCGCGGATCGGGTTCTAGATGATCCAGCCAAGACAAAGGGCGATGACATCCAGGCAGATGCGGCACAGTGACCTACGACCTAGACATCCACCGCACGCCCAGTCGGCGAAAAACAGCGCGATAAGCACAAGGCTTTAATGTCCGTTGTCGGCTAAAAGCAGGCATTCGAAGCCACACTGCGAATGTCCGGTTTGCACCCGCAAGCGGAGACAGGCGCGCCAAGTTGCCAACGCCTGATCACGACGTCGTTTATGAGGTCACGATCTGGCCCAATCCGCTCCTACCGGCGGACCATGGGGCCGGCGGATCATCCGGCGCCGAGCTGCTTTCTGGCGGCGCCCACGCGCTTTTGCCGGGAGCGCTGTTCCAGGATCGCGGTGAGAACCTTCTCCGAGGTCGCGGGCAGCGAGGTAATGCGCACGCCGACCGCGTCGTGGATGGCGTTCAGGATGGCGGCGGCGGTCGGCACCGAGGTCGGCTCGCCCACGCCCTTGGCGCCGAACGGCCCGGTCGGATCGTAATTGTCGACGATATCGACCTCGATCTCGGGCATGTCCAGGCTGGTCGGCATGATGTAGTTGGTCAGGTTGGGGTTCACGTGCCTGCCGTCCTCGAACAGCATCTCCTCCTGCAGCGCGAAGCCGACGCCCATCGAGATGCCGCCCTGGACCTGGGCCTCCACCAGCATCGGGTTGATCGGCGTGCCGCAATCGTGCGCCGCGACGATGCGCAGCACGTCCACCTCGCCGGTTTCGTCGTCGACCTCGACCTCGGCGATCTGGGTGGCGTAGACGTAGGTGCTGAAGGGCTTGCCCTGGCCGGTTTCTGGGTCCATCGCCACGGTCGGCGGGTTGAACGAGGCGCTGCCGATGGCGGGCCGGCCCATGTGGACCTGGCTTTGCAGCGCCACCTCGCCGATCGGCAGGAATTTCTGCGGGAAGTCCAATACCTGGATTCGGCGGTCGCGTGCCTCGAGCTGCTCGGGCTTGACGCCGAGCATCGGCGCGGCGGCCTCGAAGAGGATTTGCATCGCCTTGTCGGCCGCCAGCTTGATGGCGTTTCCGGTAACGTAGGTCGTGCGGCTGGCGATCGCGCCGGAATCCATCGGCGTGGTGTCGGTGTCGGCCGAAACCACGTGCACGTCGTCGGGCGAAATTCCCAGCGCCTCGGCGGCGATCTGGCCGAGCACCGTGAGCGAGCCCTGGCCGGTCTCGACCGTTCCGGTCTGCACCGTCGCCGTGCCGTCCTCGTTGACGATGACCGTGGCCGCGCTGGGATTGGCCGCGACGGTAAAGCCGATCGGGTACCACATGCAGGCGATGCCGCGTCCGCGCCGTTTCATCGCCCTATTCCTTCCAGCCGAAGCGCCGGGCCGCTGTCTCCAGGCTCTGCCTGACCGCGACGCTGTGCAGGACCTGCCCGGTCGGGCTGATCGATCCCTCGTCGAAGACATTGCGCAGCCGGATCTCCAGCGGATCGATGCCCAACTCGCGGGCGATGTCGTCCATGTGCGATTCGTAGGCGAAACACACCTGCGGCGCGCCGAAGCCCCGCATGGCGCCGGTCATGGTCTTGTTGGTGTAGACCGCCGACGCCTCGATATGCACGTCGGCGATATTGTAGGGTCCGACCGACAGGATGGCGGCCTTGCCCAGCGTCGTTTCGCTCCACGAGCAGTAGGCGCCGCCGTCGCAGACCAGACGCACCTTGCGCGCCAGGATGCGCCCCTCCTTCGAGACGCCGGTCTTGAACTCCATGACGAAGGGGTGGCGCGTGGTCGAGGAGATGAACTCGTCCTCGCGGGTATAGACGCTCTTGACCGGTTTTCTGGCCTTCTTCGCCAGCAGCGCCAGCACCGGCTCGACCGTGATCTCGTTCTTGCCGCCGAAGTTGCCGCCGACGATGGTGCTGATCATGCGAATCCGGTTGAGCGGCATTTGCAGCGTGCGGGCCATGTCCGCCCGGCCCAGGGTGATCCGGCCCAGGCTGGACCAGACCGTGACGCGGCCGTTCGAATCCCACCGCGCGATCGAGGCGTGCGGCTCCAGCGGTACGTGCTCGACCATCTGGGTGGTGAAGCGCCCCTCGAAGATCGCGTCCGATTCCGCGAAACCTTTTTCCACGTCGCCCTTCTTGATGACTTTCGTCGCGTAGACGTTGCTGTCCGGGCCGTGCACCTTCGGCGCGCCGTCGGTAATCGCCTCGAGCGGGTCGAACACGGCGGGCAGCGGCTCGTACTCGACCTTGATCCTGGCCAGCGCGTCGGCGGCCTGCTGCTCGGTCAGCGCCGCCACGGCGGCGACCCCGTCGCCGATGTGACGCACCTTGTCGTCCGCCAGGACCGGCTGATCCTGGAACGAGGGGCCGAAGGAGTTGGTCGGAATCTCCTTGCCCGTGAGTGTGGCCACCACGCCCGGCATCGCCTCGGCCGCGCTGGTATCGATGCTTAGTATGCGTGCGTGCGGATGTTCGCTGCGCAGAATCTTGGCGTGCAGCATGCCGGGGAACGACATGTCGTCGATATATTGCGTCTCGCCCAGCCCGTGGGCGCGGCTGTCGAGCCGGGTGACGCTTTGTCCGACGGAAGGCGTCTGCTGGCGCGCTTCCGGTGTCAGCGGCGCGGGCGCCTCGGCCTTGCCCACGGCGGGGAGCGACGCCGAATCCTCCGTCTCCATCGGAATATCGAGGGTCTCGGTTTGTTTCGCCTCGTCGAGCTTGGTGTCCATGGCTTCGTCCCGTTTGGGGCTTCGTCCCGTTTGGCGTTTCCCGCCGGTCCTGGTCCCGCGGTCTGGGGTTCAGTGCGCGCCGGCGCCCGTGCCCTCGCTCACTTCGATCACGGCCTCGATTATCTTGGTATAGCCCGTGCAGCGGCACAAGTTTCCCGCCAGGGCGTCGCGAACCTCGTCGGCGGAGGGGTTCGGGTTCCCGTCCAACAGCGCCTTGGCCGATATGATCATGCCGGGGCCGCAGAAGCCGCATTGCAGCGACGCATGCTCTTCCATCGCCTTTTGCAGCGGATGCAAATTATCGGAATCGCCCAGTCCCTCGATCGTCGTCACTTCGCGGCCGTCGGCCTGAACCGCCAGGACCAGGCAGGCGTTGACCGACACGCCGTCGAGCAGAACCGTGCAGGCGCCGCAATCGCCGACGTCGCAGCCCAGCTTGGTCCCGGTCAATTCCCATTCCTCGCGCAGCGCCATGAGAAGCGTCGTCTCGGCCGGGACCGAGGCTTTGCGCTCAACGCCGTTGATTTTGATCGTCACGTCCATGCCTATGCCCCTCGGCCCGCGCCCACCGCGCCGGCCAGCGCGTCTTCCAGGCAGCGCCGGGTCAACACCTTGATCAGCTCGCGGCGGTAGCCCGCCGAAGCACGGAAATCGTCGATCGGCTTGGCGTCCTCGGCCGCCAACTCGCCCGCCTTTTCCACGGCCTTGTCGTCGTCGGGCCGCTTGCCGTCGAGGAACTTCTCGGCCTTGGCCGCATGGATCACGGTGGGCGCCACCGCGCCCAGGGCGATCCGCGGCGCGACAATCTTCTTGCCCTTAACGCGCACGGCGGCGGCCACGCTTACCAGCGCAAGGGCCTGACCCTTGCGCAGGCCGAATTTGCGGAAGCTGGTGGATTTGCCGAGATTTTCCTTGGGGATGACGATGTCCACCAGGATTTCGTCCGGCGCCAGCGCGGTGCGCCGCGGGCCGACGAAAAACTCCTCGATCGGCATTTGCCGCCGGCCCTTGGTTCCGGCAACGGTCACCAGGGCGTCGAGCGCCAGCAAAACCGGGCCGCTGTCGAGCGACGGCACGCAGGTCACCAGGTTGCCGCCGATGGTGCCCATGTTGCGGGTCTGCACCGCGCCGATGGTCCAGGCGGCGTCGATGGCGGCGGGCATGTGCTGCTTGATCAGCGGCGAGTCCATGATCTCGGTGTGGGTGACCATGGCGCCGATGCGCAAGCCATCGTCGGTAATTTCGATGCCCTTGAGCTCGGCGATATCCGACAGGTCGACGAGAATCCGCGCGCCGTTGCCGGCGTGCTTCAGCTCGACGAGCAAATCCGTGCCGCCGGCCAGGAGCGTGGCGTCGGGGCTGTTCTCGGCCAGCGCCGCCACCGCGTTTTCGGTGGTGCCCGGCCTGATGTATTCGATCGGTCTCAAAGCCACTCCGTGCGCGAACCTCAAAGCCCTTGGTCAGATAATTAAGCCGCAAATGGCGGCGGTCAACAAACCGCCGGCCGCTCCGCTGTCGCCGCGCGCCGCGGCCGGCGGGGGGCCGAAGAGCCTTGTCCGCCCTCCGCCCCGGCGCGCTACGCCGCCTACGCCGCGGCGATCGCGTTGGTCGCGATGTCGCGGAACTCGTCCTTGGTCATCAGGCGCTTCTTGCTGAGCCCGAATTCCTTGACCGCCGCCAGCACCGCCATCGATTCCTCGGCGGACGCCCGAATCTGCATCTGCTCGAGCCAAATCTTGATGGAATCGATGCCGCTGCCCTTGCCCATGACGATCTCGGCCGACGAGCGCCCGACCATCTCGGGGCGATAGGGGAAAAGCTCGGTCAGGTTCTCCTCGCCGCAATTGTAAAGCCAGCTGGCGATGATGCCGGATTCCACGTCGAACAGCTGAGCGCCGGTCACCGGCTTGTTCGATGGGATGGCCTGGCCCGACACCTCCTGCACCAACATCGCCAAATCGTACATCTTGTCGTATTTGATGCCGACGTCGACGCCGTACATGGTCAGAAGCGCCAGCACGGTCTCTTCCATCGGCGTGTTGCCGGCCCGCTCGCCGACGCCGAGGACGGTGGAGTGGATGACCTCGACCCCTTCGGCCAGCGCCATGATCGTGTTCGCCACGCCCATGCCGAAATCCTGGTGGAAATGGGCCTCGAGCCGTTTGTCGATGCGTTTCTTCACCTGGCGCACGAAGTACTGCATGGCGTGGGGCGAGGTGACGCCGAAGGTGTCGACCAGCGCCAGCGCGTCCATGTGGCCCTCGTCCGCCACCTTGGTGATCAGATCGAGCACCCAGTTCATGTCGGCACGGGTGAAATCGATCGGGAAGAAGACGACCTCGAGCCCCTGCTCGTGGGCGTAGGCGGTGGCTTCGATGGACAGGTCGAGGGCTTTTTCCAGCGGCCACTTGTAGGCGTGTTCGATGATGTGCTCGCTCGACGGCACCTCCATCACCACGCCCTTGACGCCGGTATCGACGGCGCGCTTCACGTCCTCGACCATGCAGCGCGAAAAGGCGAAGATTTCCGGGCCCAGATTTCGGTTCACCAGATCCTTGATGGCCCGCGCGTCCTCGGCCGAGACCACCGGCATGCCGGCCTCGATGCGATGCACGCCGGCCTCGGCGAGGCCCTCGGCGATGCGAATCTTGTCGTCGTAGTTGAAGGCGATGCCGGTCTGCTGCTCGCCGTCGCGCAAGGTGATGTCGTGGATTTTGATGCTCTTCGGGAAGTTGAGACCGGACGTCACTTCTTCGGTAAAGTTCCACGGGCTGACGAACCAGTCCTTGGTCTTCCACGGTTGCTTGCTCATCTGACTGCTCTCCCTTGTGTCATGGTCATCAACGGCCCTCGGTCCTGTCTCTGCCGAATTCGGGACAGTAAAGCCTCTTCCAGCCGATGATACAACGTCGCGCCTATCGCTAGCCGGCCGCTAATCGGCTTGCCGCCATACCTCAAATTTATCAAGTGCTAATTAAAAACTAACGTTCGGACGCGGAATCGTCAAGTGAAACCCACGCCTGGCGCGGCTCTTTTCCCGGGCAACCCGGCGATTTCTCGGCCCACAATTGCCGCTTGACCATGTTTGCCGGAAGGGCAATACTATTTATCATCTGATAACATAACGTGTTTGGTAGGGGGTCATGGCAAACTTCGGCATCACGGGAGTGGACTGGCAGCAGCGGATCAACTGGGACCGGCTGCGGACGTATCGAACGGAGAGGGCGCGCGAGCGCATGAAGGCCCATGGATTGGGCGCGATGCTGCTCATGTACGACGAAAACCTCCGCTACGTGACGAGCACGCTCACGCCCGGCTGGAACCGGCTCAAGCCCGGCCTTCGCTATGGCCTTTTGTGCGGCGACGCCGCGCCGGTGCTGTTCGAGCAGGGCGATATCGGCGCTCAGGTCAAGCGCCACTCGCCGTGGATTCCGGAGGAGAACGTCCGCTGGTCCTACGCCTGGATCAAGGGTGCGGCCGGCGGCGCGTCCGCGCAGCAGGTCAAGAAGTTCACCGAGGCCATCCTGTACGAGATGAAGCGTTTCGGCGTCGCGGGCGAAAAGCTGGGCGTGGATTTCATCGATATCAACATGATCCAGGCGTTCGAGGACGCGGGCATCACTTGGGTCGACGGCATGACGCCGATGATGGAGGCGCGGGCGATCAAGAACGTCGACGAGCAGGAATGTCTGCGCATCGTCGGCGCGATCGGCGACGCGGCGCATTGGGAGACCATGAAGTTCCTGGAGCCGGGCATCACCGAGAACCAGGTGACCGCCCACATCATGAAGTTTCTTTACGGCATCGGCGGCATGGAGGACGTGGAGGACGTCATCGTTTCCTCGGGCCCCAACACCTGGCCCAACTGGCGGAATTTCTCCGACCGCATCATCCAGCCCGGCGAGATCACCTTCATGGATTTGGCGGCGCTGACCTGGAACGGCTACAAGTCGTGCTACTACCGCACCTACTGCGTGGGCAAGCAGCCGACGCAGGAGATGAAGGACTACTACGCCACGGCGCTCGAGTGGCTGTACGATTCGATCAACGAAGTGAAGGTGGGCACCACGACCCGCGAGATCGCCTCGAAATGGCCGTCGGCCAAGGAAGCCTGGGGCTACGAGGAAGAGGACCAGGCGGCGGCCAATCTCTGGGGCCACGGGCTCGGCCTGGCGCAGTACGACCCGCCGGTGATCTCGCGCATCTGGTCGCTCGACCATCCGGTCGAGATCAAGGCCGGCATGGTGTTCGCGCTCGAAACCCAGCACGGCAAGCCGTTCGAATGGGGCGTGCGGATCGAGGAGATGCTGATCGTCCACGAGGACAAAATCGAGATCATCTCCAACTTCCCGGTCGAGCAGATCACCGTCGTCGACCCGATGTGACGCCGCCGATGGCCAAAGCACGGCGCTTGTTGATCCCTCTTGGCGACCCGGAGGCGGCCGATGCCGGCCGCTTCGGGCCCAAGGGCGCGAATCTGGCGGCGCTGGGCCGCGCGGGCTTGCCGATCCCGGGCGGTTTCTGCCTCGACGTCGCGGCCTACCGGCTTCAGCTGGCCGCCCTGGGGCTGGAGGAAGCCGCGCGCGGGGTGATGTCGTCGGAGGATCGGCGGGCGCGCCAATATGCCCTGGAGATGAGGCTCGGCCTGCTGACGGAGCCCGTAGTACCCGAAATCCGCGAGCCGCTGATCGAGGCCTGGCGCGGTGTTGTCCAAGCGGAAGGCGCGCTCGGCGTGGTGCGCTCCTCGGCGCTGGTCGAGGACCGCGCCGGTTCGAGCTTCGCCGGTCAGTTCGAAAGTTTTCTCGGATTGGAAGCCGAGGCGGATTTTCTCACCGCCGTGCGCGCCTGCTGGGCGGCGTTGTGGTCGACCCGGGCGCTGCGCTACATGGCGACCCACGACATCGATCCCGCCGATACGGGCATGGCGCTGATCATTCAGCCGCTGGTCCGCGCGCGCGCGTCGGGCGGCGGGCTGAGCCGCACCGCCGACGGCGGCATGCTGGTCAGCGCCACCTGGGGCTTGGGCTCGGCGATCGCCCAGGGCGAGGTGGTGCCCGACCGTTACGTGCTGAGCCGCGAATGCGAATTGCTCGAATCCGCGCCCGGCCACAAGGACCACAGCGTCGGCTGCGAACACCACCAGGAGCCGGCAACCAAACCGGTCCCGCGCGAGCTGGCCGACAAACCGTGCCTCGATACGGCGCAGGCCGTGGCGCTCGGGCGGATGCTGCTGCGGGCCGAGGAGGTCATCGGCGGGCCGGCGGAAATCGAATGGGCGGCCGACGACGACGGGGTCAAGCTGGTCCAGGCGCGCCCCTTGCGGATGGAGCCGGCCAAGGTGCCGGACGAGATATGGCGCCGCCGCCCGCGGCTGAACGGGCACCCGGCCGGCGTTGGCTGGGGCACGGGACGCGCCTGCGTGGTCAATTGCGAGTGCGAACTGAGCCGCGTGTCGCCGGGCGACGTTCTGGTGACCAAGGCGGCCGGCCCGGCGCTGAGCCAGGTCTTGCCGCGCGTCGCCGGCGTGGTGGCGGAGCGCGGCGGCAGCACCTCGCACCTCGCCTCGCTGGCGCGCGAGCGCGGCATACCCATGGTCCTCGGCGTGGTCGGCGCGACGTTGCAAATCCCGGACGGCTGCAAGGTGGCGGTCGACGGGGTCGCGGGCGTCGTGCGTTGGATGCGCTGACGCGGCGCAATTCGCGTATCGCAATGACCCACGATAGCGAAGCGGGCGGCGAAACCAGGAGCCGCGGCAAAGCAAACAAGAAGGCGCCCTCGCGGCGACTGTCGCCGGCCGACCGGGAACAGCAGATTGTCGGCGAGGCGGTCCGCTTTTTCGCCGAGGTCGGCTTTTCCGGGCAGACGCGGGAGCTGGCCAAGCGCCTGGGCATAACGCAGCCGCTCTTGTACCGGTACTTCCCGACCAAGCGGGATTTGATCGACCGGGTATTTCGCGAAATCTACCTCAACCGGCTCGATCCGGATTGGTCCGAACTACTGGCCGACAGGTCCAGGCCGCTGGCCGACCGCCTGGTCGAGTTCTATCTGCTTTACGCCGAGGCGACGCACACCTACGAGTGGATCCGGATATACATGTTCAGCGCGCTGGCCGGAGAGGATTTGAACCGGCGCTACACGGCCATCGCCGAGGACAAAATCCTGAAGCCGATCTGCGCGGAGTTGCGGCACCATTGCGGATTGCCGGGCGCGGACGTCATCCCGATCAGCGCGCTCGAGCTCGAACAGGTCTGGATCATGCACGGCGGACTGTTTTATTACGCCGTGCGCAAGCACATCTACCAGAGCGAGGTGGAGGAGGATTACGCGGCAATCGTCTCCCGCGCCGTGGCCGTGACGCTCGAGGGCTGGAAGACAACCAGCGCGAAGTCGGCGGCCGTTCGGAACCGATCAACCAAGCGATAGGGGGAGAATCAACATGGTGGCCTATTGGGTCGCGCGATCGAAAATCAACGATCCCGAACTCTACAAAAAATACACCGATCTGGTGCCGGGGATACTTGCGGAACACCAGGGCAAGGTCCTGGCGCGCGGCGGCCGCTACCAGATTCTCGAGGGGCCGGAGAAATTCGCGCGCTTCGTGGTGATCGAGTTCCCGTCGCTGGAGCAGGCGGTGGCCTGTTACCAATCGCCCGAGTACCGGGCGGCGGCGGCGCACCGCATGGGCGGCGCCGGCGAGGTCGAGCTGGTCATCGTCGAGGGCGCGTAGGGGCGGCGCTTTCCACTCGCCCACCGGACATCCAGCAAAAAAAAGCGGCCGGGTTGCCCCGGCCGCTCAATGATTTTTGGATTTGGCTTCGTTCAGTCGCTGATCGCGTAGTCGACCGGGAAGGTGTGCCCGGCTTCCTTCGTGTACTTGATGTAGGCCTTCATGATCTTGGGCATGTCGATGCCCTTTTTCTTCTTCACGGCCTGGGCCCGCTCGTTCGGCCAGTCCTTGAGCGCCATCGCCCACGCCTTCTTGGCGTCGGGAGAGATCGTCCTGATGATGACGCCCGCCTTCCTGAGCATATCGATGCCCCAGTCATGATCCTTCATGGACGTGGCCATGGAGTGGAGTTCGAACTCCCGGGCGACCTCGTCGATGATCTTGACCACTTCCTTGGGCAGCTTCTTGCGGGTTTTGAGATTCATGTTCAGCGAAATCTGCACTACCGCGCCGAAGTCGGTGATCGTGTAATAGCCGCCCCTGGTGGCCTCGTGCAGCTTCAGTTTGTAGTCGGTGTCCGGGAACAGGACGATCCCTTCGCCGACGCCGGTTTGCAACTGCTGCGCCGCCGTGGGAATGGTGGTGCGAACCGGGATGCCGCCCTTGACCCAGGGAAGATTCGGGCCCGCGGCCAGGATTTTGTGGCCCTTCAAGTGCTCGAAGCGTGACCATTCGAACGCGGTCAACAGGCCGTAATTGCTGAACCCGCTGAGCGCCAGGAGCTTCTGGTTATAGCGCTTTTCGTAATCCTGCTGGATCTCCGGGAACTCGTCGACGATGCGGCGGAAGATCAGGATCGCCTTGTTGCCGTCGGGGTGGGCGAACGGCACATAATAGGCGAGATTCAGTCCCATGGCCTTGTCGTCGTCAAAACATACGCAAAACCCGCCAATGTCGAGTCTTCCGTCCTGAATGCCCTCGAGCGTGTCGAACACGTTCACGACCGTGCCGGAATAGTGTTCCTTGAACTCGATCGTGTATTTCGTCTCCTTGGCCACGCGCGCGACCACCCTGGGCGCGAAGAACTTGGACATTTCCTTGACATACATGATGAACGGCGGATGGCCGGAGCCCATGCGCAAGGTGATCTTGTTGCCCCTGATCGATAACGCGCCCGCCGTGCTGCTGATCGCGAACGCGGTCACGAGGGCAAGACCGAACAAGCCGGTCTTTCGGATGAGGTTTCTCACTTCGCTTCTCCCTGTATCGGTTCTTGTTCGTGCCGTTAGCCGCACCCCTCCAAGCCATATTTCGGACGTTCCGGGCCGGAGCGGCTGCACGGTAAAAGATCGGAAATTCTACACGAATGCAAGTCCGGCCAGAAGCGGTATCTGGGACAACGGTGGCCGGAAACCGCACAATTTAGCGTGAACGGGCCGGTCCACCGCCATTTTCGGCCCAGGTCGGGCAAATTTGCCCATCGCATCCCGGGCCGGTTCCGCGGTCAGAGCATCAGCGACGGCAACCAGGTGGCGATTCCAGGGAACGCCCAGATCAGCAGCATGACGATCAGCATCAGGATCCAGTAGGGTACGGACCCCCGAAAAATCTCGGCCAGCCGGACCGATTGGTCCTCTACCGCTCCCTTGACCGTGTACACCAGAAGCCCGAATGGCGGGGTCAGGAGGCCGGCCTCGATGGCCAGGATTCCGAAGATGCCGAAGGCGATGGGGTCGAAAAAGCCTTCGGTCAGGGGGGCGAATATCGGCACCGTGATCAGAATGATCGAGATCGAATCCAGGATCATTCCGAGAACCAGCCAGATGACGATGATCACCACGACGATGCCGATGGGGCCGAGGTTATAGGTGGCGAAGGTCTCGCGGATCAGTTCCGACATGCCGGCCGCTTCCATGAATTTGGCGTACATGTTGGCGGTCAGCAGCAGGAACATGATCGGCGCCGCGGCCCGGCCCGAATCGACCACCGCGGCGGCGAGGTCGCGCAATCGCATGCCCTTCAGGATACCCAGGATCATGGCGCCCGCGGCGCCGACGCCGCCGGCCTCGGTCGGCGTGAAATAGCCCCCCCAGATTCCGCCCATGACCAGCAGGATCAACGCGCCGATGCTGAAGCCGCTGGCGATCTCCGCCGGGGTCAGGGGTACTGCATCGGATTCGTCGTGAAACTTGGGCGCCAGCGTGGGCTTCAGCGTGGCCGAAATCCCGATATAGACCATGAAGAAAGCGGCCAGGATCAAGCCCGGTATGGCGCCGGCGATGAACAACTGGGCGATCGATTTCTCGGCGATGATGCCCCAAACGATGAGCAGCACGCTCGGCGGGATGATCATCCCGA
>CBDVDY010000058.1:0-13169 GCA_965372875.1 uncultured Alphaproteobacteria bacterium
GGCGATATCGTGATCGACGGCGACGACATCCTGGGCGACGGGGTCAACGTCGCGGCGCGTTTGGAATCGTTGGCCGAGCCGGGCGGCATCTGCATCGCCGGCAGCGTCCACGAGCAACTGGCCGGCAAGCTCGACCTCGACTTCGAGGACATGGGCGAGCAGCGGGTCAAGAACATCTCCCGGCCCATCCGCGCCTACCGGGTTCGGTGGCCGTCCGAAGTCCCCACCGCGGCGGCGGGGGCCGCGGACGTCTCGGCCCCGGTGCCGGGGTTCCAGGGCCGGCCGGCGATCGCCGTGCTGCCATTCGATAACCTTTCCGGCGATCCGGAGCAGGAATACTTCGTCGACGGCATCGCCGAGGACATCCTGACGCGGCTGGCGATGTGGCGCTGGCTGCCGGTGATCGCGCGCAACTCGAGCTTCACCTACAAGGGCCGGGCGGTCGACTTGAAGCGGGCGGGCAAGGAGCTCGGCGCGCGATATGTACTGGAGGGCAGCGTCCGGCGCGCCGGCAGCCGCGTTCGGGTCGCCGCGCAGCTCATCGACACGGCGACCGGCCACCATGTCTGGGCCGATCGTTACGACCGCGAGCTCGAGGACATCTTCGCGGTCCAGGACGAGATCACCGAAAGCATCGTCGCCGCCCTCGAGCCCGCCGTCGGCAAGGCCGAGACCCAGCGCGCCCGCGCCAAGGAGCCGGAGAATTTGGACGCCTGGGAGACGGTGCAGCGGGGCCTTTGGCACGTGCATCGCTTCAACCGGGAGGATCTGGAGCGGGCCGTCCAGCTGTTTCGCGATGCCGTCCGGCTCGACCCGAACTTCGCACTGGCTCACAGCATGTTCGCGCTCGGCATGACCTACAAGGTGTTCCTCTCCTGGTCGGACGACCCCACCGCCGCAGTGGCGGAGGCCGGCCGTGAATCCGCGCTAGCGCTTTCGCTCGACGACATGGACCCCACCGCCCACACGGTGAAGGGGTTCACCAGCGCGCTCTCGCGGCAATACGACACGGCCCTTGAATCGGCGCGGCGGGCGCTGGAACTCAACCCAAGCTTCGCGATGGGCTATTTCGGGCTTGGCGGCGCCAGCATGTTCGCGGGGGATTTCGACGGCGGCGTCGAGGCCAACATGACCGCCATCAGGCTCAGCCCTCACGATCCATGGCTGCCCCAATGGTTAGCGAACGTTGCGGTCAACCATTACATGGCTCGGCGCTACGAGGATGGGCTCGAGTACTACGAGAAGTCGAGGCGCCTGGCGCCGGAGTATCCTTTGGCATTGCGGGGCAGGGCATCCTGCCTCGCCCAGCTGGGCCGCCTCGAGGAGGCGCGGGAGGCGCTGCGGGAGTTCTTGCGCATCGTGCCGGACTACAGCGACGAAGGGGTCCGGCTCAGCATCCCCTTCCGCGACCCGGCCCATCACGAGCTTTACCTGGAGGGCCTCCGCAAGGCCGGCTGGGACGGCTGATCCCACCCATCGCCCGCGTTGACAGAATGGGGCCGGATGTCGATACTTTCGGCCCTTCCGCGGGATATGGCCGGACATGGCCCCGCACCGGCTGCCGGGCGGCCGCGGAATCCGAAACACCGAGATGGAGTGCGGTCCCGTGACCTCAGCCGTGATGCCCACCTACAACCGAGTCGACCTCACCTTCGAGCGGGGCGAGGGCGCGTATCTCATCGCCGACGACGGAAGCCGCTTCCTCGATTTCGCCTCCGGCATCGCGGTGACGGCGCTGGGTCACGCCCATCCGCACCTGGTCGAAGCGCTGGTCGAACAGGGCCGGAAGTTCTGGCACTGCTCGAACATCTTCCAGATTCCGGACCAGGAGCGCCTGGCCCAGCGGCTGGTGGACAGCACCTTCGCCGATTCCGTGTTCTTCGGCAATTCCGGCGCCGAGGCGGTCGAGTGCGGCATCAAGCTGATGCGCAAGTATCACGACGCCACCGGCAATGCCGACAAATACCGCGTCATCACCTGCACCGGCGCCTTCCACGGCCGCACGCTGACCACCATCTTCGCCGCCGGGCAGGACAAGCTGATCGACGGCTTCGGGCCCGAGGTGCCGGGCTTCGACCACGTCGCCTTCGGCAATCTGAACGAGCTGCGCGACGCCATCACGCCCGAGACCGCCGGCTTTCTGGTCGAGCCGGTGCAGGGCGAGGGCGGCATCAACGTCGCCGATCTCGATTACCTCAAGGGCCTGCGCCGGGCGGCGGACGAGTTCGGCCTGCTGCTGATGTACGACGAGATCCAGTGCGGCATGGGCCGCACGGGGCGGCTGTTCGCGCACGAGTGGGCCAATGCGGCGCCCGACGTGATGGCGGTGGCCAAGGGCCTCGGCGGCGGCTTCCCGGTGGGCGCCTGCCTGGCCACGGAACGGGCGGCCGCCGGCATGGTCGCCGGCACGCACGGCTCGACCTTCGGCGGCAACCCGCTGGCCATGGCGGTGGCCAACGCGGTCATGGACGTGATGCTGGCCGACGGCTTCCTCGAGGGCGTCGAGCGCACGGCCGGCCAGCTCTACCGGCGGCTCGAGGAACTGGTGGCGGCGCATCCGGCGATCTTCGAGGAAGTGCGCGGCATCGGCATGATGCTGGGCCTGAAATGCGTGGTTCCCAATGGCGAGATGCTGACGAAGCTGCGCGAGAACGGCCTTTTGACGGTGGCCGCCGCGAACAACGTGGTGCGCCTGTTGCCGCCGCTGGTGATCGAGGAGAGCCACATCGACGAGGCGCTCGGCATCCTCGAGCGCACCGCCGCCGGCTGGCCGGCGCCCGAATCATCCGGGGCGGCCGCCGCCGGCAAGGGAAGCGCCTAGCCATGAGCGGGCCCGCCGCCGGGATCGAAGGTGGGGCCGCCTTCGGCGGGCCGCGGCATTTCGTCGATCTCGACCGGTTCGACGCGGACACCCTGCGCCATATCATCGGGCTCGGCACCGCCTACAAGAGCGGCGAGGCCAGCGGGCGGCCGCTCGCCGGCAAGACGCTGGCCATGATCTTCGAGAAGCCGTCGACCCGCACCCGCATCTCGTTCGAGGTCGGCATGCGGCAGCTGGGCGGCGACGTCGTCGTGCTCGAGGGCGAAAGCACGCAGATCGGCCGCGGCGAGATGGTGGCCGACACCGCGCGCGTGCTGTCGCGCTACGTGGACGCCATCATGTTGCGCACGACGCACGAGCATAAGCTCCTGGAGATGGTCGAGTACGCCAGCGTGCCGGTGATCAACGGCCTCACCGACCGCACCCATCCGTGCCAGTTGATGGCCGACGTGATGACCTTCGAGGAACATCGGGGCGCCATCGCCGGCCGCGTCGTCGCCTGGAGCGGCGACGGCAACAACATGGCGACGAGCTGGATCCACGCCGCCGTGCGCTTCGGCTTCGAGCTGCGTCTGGCCTGTCCAAGGGAGTTGCCGCCGCCGCAATCGGTGGTCGATTGGGCCGACTCCGAGGGCGGCACGGTGAGCGTCACCGCCGACGCCGAGGCGGCGGTGGCGGGCGCGGACTGCGTGGTCACCGACGTCTGGGTCTCGATGGGCGAGGACGAGCCCTCCGACCAGCACAATCTATTGGCGCCCTATCAGGTGAACGCGGGGCTGATGGCGCTGGCCAAGCCGGACGCGATCTTCATGCATTGCCTGCCGGCCCACCGCGGCGAGGAGGTCACGGCCGACATCATCGACGGCCCGCAATCGGTGGTCTGGGACGAGGCCGAGAACCGGCTGCACGCGCAAAAAGGCATCCTGACGTGGTGCATGAGTTGATCCCGGGCGCCGCCTCCCCGAACGGCGCCTCCGTGGGCGGCGCCTCCACCGGCGCGGCGACACGCGGCCGCGCGGGCGGCGGCGGCGAGCGCGACGATTTGATCCAGCCCTACCAGATCGAGCGCTTCGCGCTGCGCGGCCGGCTGGTGCGCCTGGGCGCGGTGGCGGACGCCATCCTCACCCAGCACGACTATCCCGAGCCGGTGGCCGCCATCCTCGGCGAGACGCTGGCGCTGGCCGCGGTGCTCGCCGGCGCGCTCAAGTACAAGGGCGTTTTCACCCTGCAGACCAAGGGCGACGGGCCGGTCTCGATGCTGGTCGCCGACGTGACCTCGGAGGGCAACATGCGCGGCTACGCCCAGTTCGACGCGGCCAGGCTGGGCGCGGCGCTGGACGGGCCGGTCGAAGGCCCGGTGCCGCGGCTCCTGGGCGCCGGACATCTCGCCTTTACCGTCGATCAGGGGCCGGAGACCGAGCGCTACCAGGGCATCGTCGATCTCGCCGGCGCCACCATGGCCGAGTGCGCGCATCACTATTTCCGCCAGTCGGAGCAGCTCGAGACCGCCATCCTGCTGGCCTGCGAGCGGGTCGAGGCGCCAGAAGGCGTCAACACGGACGCCGAGCCACGCTGGCGCGCCGCCGGCATCACGCTGCAGCGCATGCCCGCCTCCGGCGGCGGCGGGGCGTTCGGCGAGGACGAAGACGAGGATTGCTGGCGCCGCGCGCTGACGCTGATGGCCACGGTGCGGGGGGACGAGCTTCTCGGCCCGGCGCCCGGCCCGCACGATTTGCTCTACCGGCTGTATCACGAGGACGGCGTGCGGGTGTTCAGGCCGCGCCGGCTGGTGGCGCGTTGCCGCTGCGGCCGCGAGGGGGTCGCGGCGACGCTCGGGGCGCTGCCCCGGGGCGAGCTCGCCGACATGAAGATCGACGGCAACGTCGTCGTCACCTGCCAGTTCTGCAACGCCGACTACGTGTTCGACGATTCCCAGCTCGAGGCCCTGTTCGCCAGTTAGTTCAGATCCGGACCAAAAATCGTAACGCCGTGGAGAGAAGGACGACGCCCATGAGCAAACGCCTCGGCGGTCCGGGCCGCTGGCATCGCAGAGTATGGCCACACTCCGCGATGCAACAGGCGCTTCCTTGCGAAAAACACCCAAACAGAAACATGCAAGGGGGGCGTCGCCGCGTCGAACTGATCGGAACTTGCTCTAACCCGAGCCGCCGGCCGAGAAGTCGGGCAGCCCGCCGCCGCTGCCTGGCTCGAGCACGAAATCGTATTCCATGGTGTAGAAGGGCGAGGCGACTCCGCGCCGTGCCGCCTCCTCGGGGTCGTCGTGGGGCACGAAATCGGCGATCAGCGATTCCTTGACCCCGAACACGGTGTCGGAATCGATGTAGGTGTCGCCTTCCTTGAAGACTTCGGTGATCACCGTCTTGTGCCCCGGGGCCGAGACCACGAAGTGGATGTGGGCGGCGCGGAAGACGTGCCGGCCGACGGCCTTGAGCATGTCGCCCACCGGCCCGTCGTCGGGCACCGGGTAGTTGGCCGGCAGCACCGACTGGAAGGCGTAGCCGCCGTCCTTGCCGGTCCACAGCCGGCCGCGCAGGTTCATGTCGGGCTGGTCCGCGTCGGTGTTCTCGTAGAGGCCGTTCTCGGCCCCCTGCCAGATATCCAAGAGCGCCCCTTCGATCGGCGAGCCGTCGAGGCTCTTGACCGTGCCCGACACGAAGGCCGCGTTGCCGCCGGCGTTGCCGCGCTCGATGGTGTCGCCCGACGCGATGTCCGGCGCGTCGGCGCGGTAGAAGGGGCCGAGGACGCTGGTTTCCGTGGCCCCCGCCGGCTTGCGGTTTTGCATCGCGTCGACCAGGATGGTCAGCCCCAGCGTGTCCGAGAGCATCAGGAACTCGTGCCTCGTCTCGTCCGAAATCTTGCCGACCTTGGTGAAGAAATTGGCCGCGGCGATGAGCTCGTCCAGGGTCAGCCCGACCTCGCGGGCGAATTCATGCACGTGGCGAACCGCCGCGCCCAGCACCTCCTCGAGGCGTTCGTCCGTGGCGTCGCCCATCTGCGCCAGCACCGCCTCGGTGACGTTGTCCTCGGTCAAGTCCCGCATTTTGTCCTCCCACCCTGCTTTTGCCGCCCTACCCCGCCGCCCCGCGGGTCCCGGCGCCGTTGCCGCCATTGTATCGCGCCTTCGCCGCCCTGTCGTCACCCCGCCCCGTGGTCCTTTTCCATCGCCTCAGCGCCGGGCCGCCTTGCCGGTGCCGCCGCCATAGATTGTGAGCTGCGATTTCGGGCCGGTCGGGCCGCCGGCGGCCGGCGGCGTCGGAATGTAATGCGCCGGCGGCCCCTCGCCGCGCGCCCGGCGGGCCAGCGCCTCGGCCGGCGTCTCGGCCAGCTTCACCGCCGCCATCGCCGCCTTGCGGTCGACCGGCTGCTTGTTGGTGTCGTTCGGCACCGGCATCATGTTGGCGTGGTAGACCGCCATCTTCTGCTTGGCCGGGTCGATGTTGAGGCTGGTGTCGATGTCGCGCCGGTTGACGCCGGCCACCGGCTCGACGCAAACGCCGTCGACGATCTCCAGATCGAGCCACCATTTCTTGACCGGGTTGCGGGTGCCGTTGCCGATAAAGTCGTCGAGCCAGACCGCGAGCGGCACCAGCACCGGCTTGAGCCAGCGCGCGTTGATGCCGCACCAGCTGGCGATCCGCGTCAGGAGCGGCCCGTCGGCGGTGATCACCTTGTTGAGCGGGCAGGTCTTCATGCAGCGGCCGCAGGCCGAGCCCTTGGCGTTGGTCAGGCGATAGCGCCCGCAGCGCTCCACGTCCGGCTTCCACATCTCGTAGCCGTTGAACATGGCCTTGCCGCCCAGCGGGATGGCGCTGCAGGGGCACTCGCGGGCGCACTTCCAGCAATTCTCGCAGAAATATTGCAGCCCGAAATCGATCGGCTTGTCGGGCACCATCGGCATGTCGGTGGTCAGCACCACGGTCTTGATGCGCGGCCCGAGGAACGGGTTCAGCACCAGCTCGCCGATGCGGCTCAACTCGCCCAGCCCGGCCCACAGCATCAGCGGGATGTGCAGCACGTCGCTGTCGACGTTGGTTTGCGAGCGCGACGGGAAGCCGAGCCGGCGCAAGGTGTCGGCCATGATGCCGGCGATCTCGGCGCCGCGCAGATAGGCGCGCATGGATTGCGCGCCGGAGATCCAGTCGTCGCCGCTGGCGCCCTCCATGGTGTCGTATTCCTGGTCGATCAGCATCACCACGGCGTATTTGTGCTTGGGCCGCATCGGATTTCCGTCCGCGTCGTGCGAGAACCAGGCGTAATGCGGCACCTCGCAGATGCCGGCGATGTCGGCGCCGAGGAAATAGGCGAGCGATTTGACCGCCCGGGAATTCGCCTGCGGATCGGCGTACAGGCTCGTATCGGCGTCGGCGGCCTCGCCGCCCTGACCCGGCACCATGGCCCGCATGGGCGCCAGCATGCCGCTGGTGTGGGGCTGCTTGAAGGCGAAGCGGTTGCGCTCGCGCAGCGTCTTTTCGCCGAGATCGCCGCGCAGCGCCCGGTCGAAGAACGCCGCGCGCTTGGGCACCCGGGGCACTTCGTCGTCGAGGATCAGGGTGGTCGGCCGCTCGACCCGCTTGACCGTTTCCATGGCAAAGCGGCTCAGATGCGTGGCGCGGCGGGCCCGCCGGTTGCGCTCGCGGCCCGAGGTGGCGCCGCCCCTGCCGAGCCAGTAGCCCAGGCCCTTGGCCTTGAGCGCGGCCGGCGCGAGCGGCCGGTCGGTTGCCAGCTGGTAATCGGTGGAGACGATGGCCAGCGCGAACGGGCCGCCGATGAACGGGTTGCCCAAGGTATCGCCGTCGCGCACGACGAGCCCGGCGAGCACCGCCAGCCGCCCGGGATCCAGCAATCCGTGCCCGGCGATATGCGCCCGGGCGGGGAAGCCCATGCGGCGGATATGGCGGGCCAGGCAGACGGCGATCTCGGCGGCGCGCATGGCCGGCACCTCGTCGGCCGCGGGTGCGATCCATTCGCGCGCCGGATTGCCGGGCTCGGGCAGCCGTTCGCGCTCGACCAGGATCGTCAATGCGTATTCGTGGCTCGCGCGTTCGCCGCCCGAATACCAGGCGTTCTCCGGGATGCGGCAGATGCCGACCTGCGAGGCGTTCATGAAATAGGCGTAGCCCTTGAGATCGACCACGCGCCGCTCGAGATCGTCGGGCACCGGCGCCCGGGCGGGCGCCTCCTCGTCCGCCAGCATGCCGGCGAACAACTCGCGATAGGACCGCGTGGCGGCGCCGAACGGGTCCTCGGGGGTAATTCCGGGCGCCGGCGCGGCGATGGGCGCGCGATTAGCCTCGACCGCCGCCATGAGTGCGTCACGCGGCAGCGTCTCCAGCGGGAACGTGCCCAAATGGTAGGGCCGCTTGTCGGCGGCGGTGCGTAAAAACATCGGCGTCCCCGTGGCGTCCCCGTGCTTGTCGTGATGCCTCAGGATGCCCGATAGCGGGCCCGCGGCGCAATGGTGTCCGATCGGGTGAGATCAAATTTAACCACGGTGACACAGAGGCACAGAGATACATTTCAATCTCCGAGGCGTTGGCCGTTACCCAAAATCAGCATCGCGCTATCGTTCACCGACCCCTCACCCTCCCGCTTCGCGGGCCCCTCCCTCTCCCCCGAGTGGAGAGGGGAGATCGGGCGCGCCGCCTGTTTCTTTCCCTCTCCCCAGCGAGGGAGAGGGTTGCGAAGGCTTGGCGAGGCCGAAGGCCAAGCCTTAGCCGAAGCTGGGTGAGGGGGGTCTTTGCGTAAGAGGCCAACGCACGAGAGATAACTCCGTGCCTCCGTGTCTCCGTGGTTCAAACAATCCGTCGCGCCCGCGCGCGCCTTTTGCCTTGAAATCGCCGTCTTTCCGGAGTCAATTGGCGCATGTCATTTAGGGGCAATGGGGGATTCATGTTTGCCTTGAAAGTTATGCGTCCGTTTGTCGTTGCCGCCGCCGCGTTGGCGCTGGCCGCCTGCGCCACGGAGAAGCCACGGCCCAAGGTCGAGCCGCTGTCGTTCGGCAATCTGCCGGAAATCCGCCTCGACGTGGCCGAGTTGCAGATCATTCCCGCCTACGCCCCGACCAAGCGCCGGCCGCAGGTCGAGCATTTGTTCCACACGACGCCGCAGGACGCGCTGCGAAACTGGGCGGCGGCCAAGATCAAGGCGGCGGGGCGGGCGCGCCGGGCCATGGTGGTGGTGCGCCAGGCCAGCGTGATCGAGGTGCCGCTCAGGACCAAGAAGGGGGTCAGGGGGGCGCTGACCAAGGAGCCGAGCGAGCGCTACGAGGCGGTGGTCGAGGTCGAGCTCGAGATCCGCGACGATGCCGGCAGGCGCATCGGCTGGATGACCACGCGGGTGAGCCGCGATCGCTCGGTGCAGGAGGGCATCAGCGAGCCCGAGCGCATGGTGTTCTGGCAGGAGCTCACCGGCCAGCTCGTCACCGATTTGGCCCGCGCCTTCGACCAGCGCGTGACCGAACATCTGGCGCAATTCCGGAAATAGGGGCGGGGCGCGCGGGCCGCGTACTCATAAACCAGAGTTGGCTCGGCGGCGGGGCGCCGCTGTCGGCTTCAGAGCCAAGACCGGGCGCAAATCCGCGCATTCGGGCACTTCCGCCTGTCGTCAGGAGGGGACATTCGAAGGCATCTCGAGAAGCTTGTGTTTCGAGCCACCGAACATCAAGAATTCCGCCCGAGAAACAAGAACTCCGCCCGGGAAAAATCCGGAGCGCCTTGACTCGAAGCGATCAGTCGGGCTTCAGGTAGTCATGCCCGATGCTGAAGTTCACGCTGTCCTTCCCGGGCGCGCCCGAACCCCAAAGCTCTTGCGCCGTGAAGCGAACGCTGTAAACCGGTCGGCGGTTCCTCTCGTCGGGTTCCGTCGTGTTCTCGGGCGTCGGCGGTGTCGAAACGGCGACGTCGCCGAGACGCCGTTCAACGATCCCGGTCTTGCCGCGCACGAATAGCGGCAGATGGGCATTCCCGACCGGCTCGATATCGCGTACGACGACTCGGTCGCCGACGGCGAAGGCGTCGCCGGGCGGTTCCTCCGCACGCAACGCGGCGAGCTTCGCGGCGAGTTCGGAGCGCGTCAGCAAACCCTTTTCAAGCAGCAGTTTTTCACAAGCCGCGAGCCAGAGTTTGGCGTAGTTCCGATTGATGCGCTTGCCGTCGCCGGTCAACACCGCCTCGGCCTTCTTGGCGCCATCCCCCGAATGTCGGTAGTGTCCCGGCGCATCGATTTCGGCGCTGAACGTGTCGACCCATTCCGGCCACGAATAGTACTTCTGGTGGAATAGCTTCATGACGATGGCGATGGCGCGGGCGGCGGCGTCATCGGCATAGAGCGCGCCGTCATCGTCCCGGAACAGGCGCTCCAGTTCGGCCGGCATTTTTTCTTCGCTCATGGTCTGCCTTCCCGGGCGGATCAACACGCGCCGCCGTGGCCGTGCTTGTATTTCAAGCCGCTGCCAACTGGTAATCCCAAAGATTGAAGTTCAGCATGTGCCTCGCGGCCGCCGCCTCGCCCCAGATCTCGGGTCCCGAAAACCGAACGCAATAAACATGTTGCAGGGTGTCGACGCCATCTCGATCATGGCCATGTCCGACGGCCTCGGGAAAAACGAACAGGCCGCGATCGCTCTCCACCACGCCCGTCTTGCCGCGCAGGTAGAGCGGCAAATGGGTGTGGCCCTGCCTTTTTATTTCGCGCACCAGCACTCGTTGGTCGGGGGCAAAACGCGGCCCCTCGCGCTCCGCCTTTTCATAGGCGGCGATACGCTCCCCGAGTTCGGCCTTGGTCACCAGACCCTTGGCATCCAGCAGGTGCTCGGCGGCGGCCAGCCACAAGTGATAAAACCGGGCGCCGTCTCGTTCACAAGCCGCGAGAAAAGGACTGTAATTGGCCCTGGAAAGGTCCGCTTCGGTCTCGCCGGTCTCGGCCCCGTCGGCATCTCCGGCCGCGGCGCCGCCGAAATGCCCGGGTGCCTGAATGTGATAGCCCAGATAATCGTCCCATTCGGCCCAGGTGTAATGCCCGTCCCGGTAAAGGGACATGACCACGGCAAACGCGTGCGCCTGCCACGGTTCGGGGAAAACGGGCTCGGCGGCGTCTCGTGGCAGGGCGGCGCCGGCCCGCCGTTCGGGCACGGCGAGGGTCGGCACCGCCAACATCCTTCGCATCGACACCCCTCTTTTTGGCATCATTGGGCCGGATCCATGTAATCGTCCCAAAGATTGATCCCGAGACTGTCGTTGGCCGGGGCCTCGTTCCCCCATACCTCGCGCGCGCTGAAGCGCACGGAATAGAGATGTTGCGGTTGATCGCCTTGGCCGGCGACACGCGCGTCGGGAAAGTGGAATACGCCGTGATCCCGCTCGACGACGCCTCTCTTGTCGCGGATGTAACGGGGCAAGCGGGTATGGCCCGGCGGATTGATGTTGCGCGCCACGACGCGATCGCCCGGTTTAAACCGGGGCGCGATATCCAGCTTCAGGCGGACGGCGCCGGCGGTCCTGTAAAGGCCCCGCACCAACTCCAGATCGACGACCGGCATCACCCCCCCTTGGCCAGATCGGAAAGCCGTGCGTCGAACTCTTCCCGAGTGATGACGCCTTTTTCCAGCAGCAAGGTAATGGTTCCCTCCAGCCAGCGTTCATAGTAGCCGGATCGAAGGTAGCGGGATGGCTCGATTCGCTCCATGGCGTGGCGAAATTCATCCAGGTTGAAGTGCTCACCCCCCAACATCGCGCGGGCCAGCGCCAGCGCATGTCGCTCCCATTCCTCATGGAAAACGGGTTCGTTCTCTTCCCGAACGACGGGGCCCAGCCCATGCATGCCGGCCATGTCGTGTATGCCGTTCAAACCGAACCTCCTTTCCACCGCCAAGGTTATCGGCCGTCTTTCCGAGCCGCCCTTATGTGATTCGAGGCGGCGCCACTTTGCTCACGCCGATCATCGAATCCCGGGTGACCAGCTCGGCCAATGCCGCCTCATCCAGCCCTTCCGTTCCCGCCGGTCTCTCGGGCAAAACCATGTAGCGTATTTCGGCATTGCTGTCCCAGACGCGCACCTCGGTGTGTTCGGCGATTTCGGTTCCGAATTCCCGTAGCACGCCGCGCGGATCGCTCGCCGCCCGCGCCCGATATGGCGCCGACTTGTACCAGACCGGCGGCAGGCCCAGGGTCGCCCAGGGGAAGCAGGAGCACAAGGTGCAGACGACGATATTGTGGACGTCGGGGGTGTTCTCGACGATCACCATTTCCTCGCCCTGAAGCACATCGAAGCCCATTTCGGAAATCGCCGCGGTGCCGTTCTGCAACAGCCGGTCTTTGTAGTCGGGATCCGTCCACGCCCGGGCGACGACCTTGGCCCCGTTCCAGGGACCGAGCCGGTTTTCGAACATGTCGATCAGTTCGTCGATCGCCTCGGTTTCGATCAATCCCTTTTCCAGCAAAAGGGATTCAAGGGCCTTGACCCGTAACGCTATTTCTGAATCCGGCCCGGGTATTCCGTCGGAACTCATAATGCCTCCCGTCTGATCCTCGGGCGCGAAAGCCGCGATGAAGAGTGCCCCCTGAAACGCGGAAATCATTCCCTGAGGGTCGGGTCCTCGTCCGTCTCCCCGAGGCGTGTACAACCTGCGACGTCGGCGGCAATCATAACGGCAAGCCTGCCTTGGACGCCTTCCGGTTCCACGCCCCCTACCATGACGCTGGTGGGGTTCCGTCCGGCTCCTTGGATCGCCGATATACTGCTTGGAAGGATTTCCGCCGCACATTGATCTAAATCAAGCGCCCTTCGTCCGAGCGCGGCGGGCCCGCGGCGAGATCGCGCGGTCACGACCGACCGGACACCGCCGGCATCCGGTTCATATCCGCGAACCGTTCGATCGAATGAATGTCCGTCCCGCGACAGCAACAGACCTCCCCGATGCGGTCGGGCATGTCTGCCTGGGAACCCAAAGCGGACGTAATTTGATGGGGCGGGTTAGGTCCGGTCCTAGCCGCAAGCGGAAGTTCGCCGCTCCATCGAGCGGGTCGCGCGGACGATCCGAGACCCGATATGGCGATAATTTCGAGTTCATCGAGCCATTGACAATCGCCAAATTTGTGACGGCCGGGTTAAGTATTTATTCATGGTGCGGGCATTAGGTGTGGGCGAAATCCGCGACACCAAGATCGTTTCGATCCGCGGCGGATCGCCCTGGCGACCGCGCCATGGGCCGGGCGCGAGACGGCCGGCGCGCCGACGTAATTGGAGCGTCGCCCGCGCAATGGGGAGCTACCGGTTGATGCGCGTCCTGTCATTCAGTTCCCAAAAAGGCGGATCCGGCAAGACCACCCTT
>CBDVDY010000059.1:0-13090 GCA_965372875.1 uncultured Alphaproteobacteria bacterium
CCACTCCCAAGCACACGCCCCAGTATAGCCGGACTCCCGTCGCGCCAAACACCCCAAAACGGAAAGCGGCCTCCTCTCTCCGAGGCCAGCCGCCCTTACAGTCCGAGCAGGGTGTCGATCCTTTCGGTTTTGAGGCCGACGCCGGCGAGGATTTCGTCACCAATCTGGAGAACCGGAGAGGACCAGATGTTGCGGCTCTCGATGAACTCCGCCGCCGCTTCGTCCATCATCAAATCCTTGACGGTGAAATCCACGCCCCGCGAGCGCAGATATCCCTTCAGCCGTTCGCAGGGCTCGCAGAGCGGCGTGACGTAGACGATCACCTTGTCAGCCATGCGTCAGATATTCCCCTCGGATTTGAGCCGCCGGTATTCCTTCTTGGCTTGCATCCAGTTGTCGTAGGATTCGCCCTCGAGGAAGGGCTGCTCCTTGGTGAAGATTTTTCCCTTCCAGGCTTCGCCCCCGCTCCAGGCATAGGGCGCTTCGACCGTCGTCCGCGGCTCGGTCGCGGTTTCCAGGAGATCGAACGCCATGCCGACGATTTCCCGCTGCATGTCGGCGTTGAACGGCTCGCCGCACGGGTTACCAAGCGGGAAATCGACGAAGACGAGCCGGGAAACCCCGCAATGCTCGACGATATCCCGGGCGCTGGCGATCATCACCGTCGGGATGCCGTCCGCTTCCAGGTAGCGCCCGATCAGGCTGATCGTTTGGTGGCACACCGGACAGACCGGCGTCAGCAGGACGACGTCGACGCCGTCTTCGCGGCATCGCCGCAGTACCTCCGGTCCGTCCACTTCGCTTGTCCGGCGCTGGCTGTACCTCATGTGGACGCCGTGGGACCGGCGCGCGACACTGCCGATCCGCCCGGCCTCGGCCAGTTCGTGGAGCCGCGTCAAGGGGAAGTACGAATTCACGTCGTCGAGATGGGTGGCGTACTTGTCGTAATGCTCCTGGCGGCTGTAGAGGTTTTCGATGGGCGCGTCCGACGGGATCGAATAGACGCTGCCCTCGAGGAGTTCGTGGGTCGGATCCTCGCCCTCCTCTTCGCTCTTAATCGCCACGTCGCTGGTCGAGACCAGCGTCACGCAACTCTCCGCGAGCGGCTTTTTCAGCGGCGCGAACGGCGCCTCGTCGAAATGAGCCCAGACATAGGGCTTCTCGTAGCCTTCGGCCAGGTAGTACTCCCGAGTCCTGTCGATGTAACGCACATAGTCCATATCGCGCCCCTTCCCTTCGCCTTGGTGGCGGGCATGAATAACCTTAGGGCAGTGCGTGTATTATAGGCTTATCGCAATACTCGGGGCCATGGGCAGGAGCGCGGCAAAAAGCCACGCTTCTGAAAACGAAAACCGGCCCCGCTTTTGGGCCGGTTCCCGAAAATCAGAGAACTGAAAACGCTTAAGCCGCCGGGCGGATGGCGGCGGCCTTGACCTTGTCGTCGACGTAGGATTCGAACTGCGTGAAGTTGGCCTGGAAGCGCCCGGTGAGGTCGTGGGCCGTGTCGTCGTACGCCTTCTTGTCGGACCACGTGCTCTTGGGGTTCAACACCTCGCTCGGCACCTCGGGGCAGGCCTCGGGGACTTGCAGCCCGAAATTCGGGTCGACGGTGGTCGCCACCTCGGCCAGGCGCCCGTCGAGCACCGCGCGCACCATGGCCCTTGTGTGGGCGATCTTCATGCGCTCGCCGGTGCCGTAGGTGCCGCCGCTCCAGCCGGTGTTGATCAGCCAGCACTTGGCCCCGTGCTTGGCCACCTTTTCGCCCAACAGCTTGGCGTATTCCGACGGGTGGCGCGGCATGAAAGGCGCGCCGAAGCAGGTCGAGAAGGTGGCCTGCGGCTCGTTGCCCATGCCCTTCTCGGTGCCCGCGACCCGCGCCGTGTAGCCCGACAGGAAGTGGTACATCGCCTGCTCGGGCGTCAGCCTAGAGATCGGCGGCAGCACGCCGAAGGCGTCGGCGGTCAGCATGACGACGTTCTCGGGATGCCCGGCCATGCCGGTCTCGCTGGCGTTCGCGATGAACTCGATCGGGTAGCACGAGCGCGTGTTCTCGGTCAGCGAGCCGTCGTCGAGGTCGAGCACCCGTGTCACCGGGTCCATGACCACGTTCTCCAGCACCGTGCCGAAGCGCCCGGTAGCCTCGTAGATCTCGGGCTCGGCCTTGGCCGAGAGCTTGATGACCTTGGCGTAGCAGCCGCCCTCGAAATTGAAAACGCCGCTCTCCGACCAGCCGTGCTCGTCGTCGCCGATCAGCGTGCGCGAGCCGTCGGCCGAAAGCGTCGTCTTGCCGGTGCCGGACAGGCCGAAAAAGATCGCCGAGTCGCCATTCGGCCCGACATTGGCCGAGCAGTGCATCGGCAGGACGTTGCGCTCGGGCAGCAGGTAATTGAGGATCGAAAACACCGACTTCTTGATCTCGCCGGCGTACGAACTGCCGCCGATCAGCACCAGCCGCTGGGAATAATCGACCAGGATGCAGGTTTCGGTATTGGTGCCGTCGGCAGCCGGGTCCGAGCTGAAGCCCGGCGCCTGGATGACCGTGAACTGGGGCACGAAATCCTTGAGCTCCGACGGATCGGGATTGATGAACATGTTGCGCGCAAACAGATTATGCCAGGCCTGCTCGGTGATCACGCGGACCGGCAGCCGGTATTCCGGATCGGCGCCGGTGTGGCAGTCCTGCACGAACAGGTCGCGGCCTTTCAGGTAGGCCAGCATGCGTTCGCGCACGCCGTTGAACCTGTCCGCGGTGATGGCCTGGTTGACCTCGCCCCACGAGATGTTCGCCGAGGTCGACGGCTCGTCGACGATGAACTTGTCCTTGGGCGAGCGGCCGGTGTGCTGGCCGGTGATGGCCGCGAACGCGCCGCTTGCCGCGATCCTGCCCTCGTCGCGGCGCACGGCTTCCTCGTAAAGGACCGGCGCACCCAGATTCCAGTGGACCGTTCCGGCATCCTTCAGTCCGTGATTGTCGATGCCGAAATCACTGATATTCGCTCCTACCTGCTGCACGCGTTCCTCCCGATCAATTTTCGCCCCCATAGGGGGTATTGTGCCCGCTCCAGTCTCCTCAAGCAAATATGGCCGACGGGGCATAAGGCAAGATACCCGTCCGGCTGGCTCCAAGGCAACCACTAGAAATCGCTGTATATCAATTACTTGCGGGCGAGCTCGGCAAGCCGGACCAGCGCCGTCCGGGCTTCGCCGGCGTCGTTGACCGCGCCGGCGAAATCGAGCCGCCCGACCGCGCCGCCCCGGCGCAGATCGCAGCCCTCCGGGTCGATCCCGGTCATTCTCCAGCCCGCGCCCGGCAGCCCCAGAAGCGCCCCGGCGCAGGAATCCAGCGCCTCCCCGTGATCGTCGTTCATGTGGGCGACGATGCGCTCCTCGGCCTCGGCAAGCTCTCCGGTGCCGGCAATATCGTACAGGAGGTCGGCGGCGCCGATCCATTCGATCCTGCCGAATCCGGCCACCAGATGGGCCCGTTCGACGGAAACGGCATGGAAGGCGAAGTCCTTGAAATCGACGTATAAATCCGCACTCGGATGGCGCCGCAAGTAGCGCCGGCGGGCGTCGGCCACCTCGGCCTCGCCGCCAAGGCGAGCGGCCCGGCCGAGCACCGTCAGCCGCGCCCCGGTCAGCGGTTCGTCCAGCCCGTATGTGCCGTCGAACAGCAGCGATATCCGGCCGTCGGCCGCCATATTTCGCGTGTGGTCGGCAAGGTCCGAGAGCAGCAGAATCGGCCTGGCGGCGTGATCGCAGGCGGTCAGCACCAGCGAGGCGTAGGGCCAGCCCTCGCCGGCCAGCGCCGTCGCCAGGCTGGCGCGGTCGCTGGCGCGAATCAGACGGCGGGCGATCGCCGCGGGGCTCGGTTCGCTCATGGCGGAATCTCCGTAGAATCTCCGTATACCGACGCATCACCGACATGATATCGCCCAATTTCCATGGCAATTCCAGCCTGCCCCGCGTTCCCGGTAGCAGCGCCGCGAATGCCGGGGCGGCTGACGGGGTCGCGGTGGCGTGGCAAATTCGCCGCGAAACCCTTACCTCCATTGGGAAAAAGCGGCTATCCTTGCGTGATGACGCATATCAGCCGGAGGACCTATGGGCCGAAGCATCGCCCTGGTAGACGATGACCGTAACATCCTGACCTCGGTGTCGATGACGCTGGAGGCGGAGGGATTCGATGTCCGTAGCTACGCCGACGGCGCCGAGGCGCTCGAAGGCCTCCAGCGGCGTCCGGCGGATCTGGTGATTCTCGACATCAAGATGCCGCGCATGGACGGCATGGAGATGCTCAGCCGGCTGCGCGATAAGAGCCAGGTGCCGGTGATTTTCCTCACCTCGAAGGACGACGAGATCGACGAGGTGCTGGGCCTGCGCATGGGCGCCGACGACTACATCACCAAGCCGTTCTCGCAGCGCCTGTTGTTAGAGCGCATCCGGGCGCTGCTGCGCCGCGGTGACCTGGCCAGCGCGCCCGCCGGGGCCAAGGACGAAAAAGTGGTCTCGCGCGGCGAGTTGATGCTCGACCAGGCGCGGCACCTGTGCACCTGGCGCGGCGAGCCGGTGGCGCTCACCGTCACCGAATTCCTGATCCTGCAATCGCTGGCGCTCAGGCCCGGCCACGTCAAAAGCCGGGATCAGCTGATGGACGCCGCCTATGGCGAGAACATCTACGTCGACGACCGCACCATCGACAGCCACATCAAGCGGCTCAGAAAGAAGTTCAAGGTGACCGATTCCGAATTTTCCAAAATCGAGACGCTGTACGGCATCGGCTACCGATACAGCGAGGCATAGCCACCGGACACTGTATGAAGGCCGAGGTCGAAAACCGCCGCCGCCGCGCCGCAACCGATCGCCGCAAATTCCCCGGCGCGGCGCCGCTCACGCACGAGCGCGCCTCGGTGATCAGCGATCTCGGCCCCGCGGCGGCGAGACCGCGCCGTAGCCGAACGCTGTCGCCGCTGACCCTGCGCATCCTGGCGCTCAACGTGCTGGCGCTCGGCATCCTGGTCGGCGGGCTGCTATACCTCGGCGAATATCAGCGCAGTCTGGTAGACGCCAAGCTCGAGGCGCTCGGCACCCAAGGCCGGATATTTGCCGGCGCGCTGGGCGAGACGGCGGTGATTGTGGGCGTGGGCGGCAGCCACCAGCTGGACGAGCGGACGGCGCGGCTGGTCATTCGCCGGCTCGTGGTCGCCACCAGCACGCGGGCGCGGCTTTACGATTCCGCCGGCGACCTGATCGTCGACAGCCGCGCGCTGCTGGTTCCGGGCGGCTACGTGCAGGAGGAGGAGCTACCCCCGCCGACGCCGCGAAACCTGCTGGGCGACGCCGTCATCGACGCTTACGACTGGGTGGTGAACTGGCTGCCGAGCCCGGAAGGTCTGCCGCCCTATCAGGAGACCGCCGATCAGCGTGCCAGCGATTACCCCGAAGTGATGACCGCCCTGGCCGGCGATCCGGCGGGCGCGGTGCGCCTGGGCGACCGCCGGTCCATGATTCTGAGCTTCGCGGTGCCGGTGCAACGGCTGAAAAAAGTGGCCGGCGCGCTGTTGTTGACCTCGGACAGCGCGGAGATCGAATCGGACCTGCGGGCGGTGCGTCTCGACATTCTCAAGATATTTGGCATCGTTCTCCTGGTCACGGTGTTGCTGTCGTTCTATCTGGCGGGCGCGATCGCGCGGCCGATCCGCAAGTTGGCCTTGGCCGCGGACCAGGTGCGCGGCGGCCGGGCGCGGCAGGTCGCGATCCCCGATTTCACGCGGCGGCAGGACGAGATCGGCGACCTTTCCGGCGCGCTCAGGCAAATGACCGAGGAATTGTGGCGGCGCATGGAGGCCGTCGAAAGCTTCGCCGCCGATGTGGCGCACGAAATCAAGAACCCGCTGACCTCGCTCAGGAGCGCCGTCGAAACCGCCGCCAAGGTGACCGATCCGGAAAGCCAACGCGAGCTGATGGCGATCATTCTCGACGACGTGCAGCGCCTGGACCGGTTGATCTCCGACATCTCCCACGCCTCGCGGCTGGACGCCGAGCTGTCCCGCACGGCGCCCGAACCGGTCGATATGGGCCGTATGTTGAGCACGCTCGCCGAGGTTCACGCCGCCACCTCCGGCGCCGCCGCAAACGAGATCGATGTCGTGCTGCATGGCAAGCCGGGCACGCTGATCGTCAACGGAATCGAGGATCGCCTCGTTCAGGTCGTGCAGAATCTAGTGGCCAACGCTCTCTCGTTCAGCCCCGAGGGCGGCATAATCAGGTTCGCCGCCGGGGCCGACGGCGACTTCGTGGCGGTCACGATTTCCGACGAAGGGCCCGGAATTCCTGAATCCGCGCTCGGCGCCATCTTCACGCGCTTCTACAGCGAACGCCCCGTGGGCGAGAAATTCGGCATCCATTCCGGCCTGGGTCTGGCCATCTCGAAGCAGATCGTCGAGGCGCATGGCGGAACCATCCACGCCGAGAATTTGCACGGGCCCGACGGCGGGATCAAAGGCGCGCGCTTCGTGATCCGCCTGCCGCTGGGCCGCTCCGGCGCTAAAGCAAAACCGCCAACAGGAACGGCAGGCCGGCGAAGGCGATGAGCGTCGACAGCACCACCATGCCGGCGACTTCCTCCGCCTCGCGGGCGTAGCGCTGCGCGAACAGATAGTTGAACACGGCGACCGGCATCGCCGCCTGCAGGATGATGACGCCGCGGGCCGCACCCGTCATGCCCAGCGCCTCGGCGATCGCGAATCCGGTGGCCAGCCCCAGGCCGATGCGCAACAGCGAGAACGCGAAGCTCCGCCCGAACGAGCGCACCGTAAGCCGGGCCAGCGACACGCCGAGAGCCAGCAGCAGCAGCGGAATGGTCAGCCCGCCGACGAGCTCGACCGTGTTGGCGAACCACGCCGGCGGCTTGGCGCCGCTGAACATGAACACCAGCGCCAGCGCCACCGCGTAGAGCACCGGCGTGCGCGCCAGCCGGCCGAGCGACATCTCGCCGGAGGCGATCAGCGCGCCGATGGTGAACTGCGCGGTCGCGTTGACCGTGAACACCGCGATCGCCAGCGCCAGCCCCGGCGGCCCGAAGGCGAACAGGCACACCGGCAGTCCCATGTTGCCGGCATTGGCGAACATCACCGCCGGCAGATAGGAATGGAACGGCAACCCGGCGATCCTGATCACGATCATGCCGACGGCGGCAAAGACGGCGAGCGCGATGGCGGCGGCGAGCGCCATTTCTCCGAATGCCGCCGGGCTGACATCGAGCCGCGTCAGCGTCGCCAGGATCAGGCACGGCGTACCGATGTTGAAAGCCAGATTGGCCACCAAATCGGTGTCGAACGGCCCGCCCAATCTGGCCCAGCCATAGCCGATGCCGGCGGTGATGAAGACCGGCGCGAGGATGTCGATTAGCTCTGCGATCATGGACGCGGTTCGGGCGGCGGGTGGCTGAAGTCACGGTTCATGGCGGGACTACGGCAGCCTATCGCACGGCGAGGCAAACCCGATAACTGAATCTGCTATCGAGGCCCGCGTTGACAGCGGTCGCCGCAGCCCCCACGTTTCGGCGGGAATGACCCAGATTCACGCCACATGCGTTGAAATCGCCGGCACCGGCGTGCTGCTGCGCGGCGAACCCGGCAGCGGCAAATCGGACTTGGCGCTCAGGCTGATCGATGCGGGCGCCCGTCTGGTCGCCGACGACCGGACCGACCTGGCGCGCGACGGGGATCGTGTGATCGCTTCGGCGCCGCGGGATATCGCCGGACTCCTCGAAGTGCGGGGATTGGGCGTGGTGCGCCATCCGGCCGTCGCATCCGGGCCGGTCGGGCTGGTCGTCGATCTGGTGCCGGCGGACCGCATGGAGCGCATGCCCGCGCCGAGGCGCGAAGATATACTCGGACTCGCGGTTCCGGCCATGGATTTGGCGCCGTTCGAGGCGGGCGCCGCGGCCAAGGTTCGGCTTGCCGCCGGCATGGTCGCCCGGGGTATAATGCCGGTTCCATGAAAAGGCCGTTCCAATGAACGCGCGCATCACGCCGTCGGACACGCGCGGCCATCCGCAAGACGATGATTCGGGGTCTCCCACCGATACCCGCTCGCCCGCCTCGGTCCTGTTGGTTACCGGTATGTCGGGCGCCGGCAAGTCCACGGCGCTGAAGGCGCTCGAGGATCTGGGCTACGAGGCGATCGACAATCTGCCGCTCTCGCTCTTGGGCAGCATGGTGCGGCCGGGCGACGGGTTCGAACGCCCGCTCGCCATCGGCGTCGACATACGCACCCGCGATTTCGAAGTGGCCCTGTTTATCCGGCAGGTCGAAGATCTGATGGCGCGGCCCAAGCTCGATGTCGGCCTGCTCTTTCTCGATTGCGACGACGAGGTCTTGCGGCGTCGTTTCACCGAAACCCGCCGCCGCCATCCGCTCGCCGCCGACCGGCCGCTCACCGACGGCATCCGCACCGAGCGCCAGCGCCTCGCGCGGCTGCGGGATCGCGCCGACCCGGCGGTCGATACCAGCGATTTTACCGCCGCCGATCTCGGCCGCTGGATCAAGGACCATTTCAGCATCGGGCGGCGGCAGAGCCTGCCGATCTTCGTTACCTCGTTCTCCTACGCGCGCGGCCTGCCGCGCGAGGCCGATCTGGTGTTCGACGTCCGGTTCCTGCGCAATCCGCATTACCAGGAGAGGCTGCGGCCGCTCGACGGGCGCGATCCGGCGGTCGGCGCCTTTATCGCCGAAGATCCGGGGTTCCAGGAATTCTTCGATAATCTTACCGGCCTGCTGCTGCCGCTGCTCGACCGCTACGAGCGCGAGGGCAAGAGCTACCTGACCGTCGCCATCGGCTGCACCGGCGGGCGCCACAGGTCCGTCTTCACCGCCCAGCGGCTTGCGTCCAGCTTGGCCGAGGCCGGCCGCAATGTCAGCGTGGGCCACCGCGACGTCGAGCCGAGTTAGCTCGGGCCGGACAATGTTAGGCCGCGAAGCATAAATCACGGGGGAGAGGCGATGATTGGAATGGTCCTGGTGACGCACGGCCGCCTGGCGATCGAGTTCATCGCCGCGCTCGAGCACGTGGTCGGTCCGCAAACCAACGTTCGCGCCATCAGCATCGGACCCGACGACGATATGGAGCAGCGCCGCAAGGAAATTCTCGACGGCGTGGCCGAGGTCGATGACGGTGGCGGCGTCGTTCTGCTGACCGACATGTTCGGCGGCACGCCGTCGAATCTGGCGATTTCGGTGATGGAAAAGGCGAATGTCGAGGTCATCGCCGGCGTCAACCTGCCCCTGCTGATCAAGCTCGCCAGCATGCGCGACAGCGAACCGCTGGCCGTCGCCGTTTCCGCGGCGCAGGAGGCGGGCCGTAAATACATCAACGTCGCATCGGCCTTGCTGGCCGAGGACGGGACGTGAAGGAGCCGGACGAGCCCAGCCAGCCGCCGCAAGGCGCGGCCGATACGGATGGCGCCGTCCGCCGCCAAGTCACGGTCGAAAATCGCCGTGGGCTGCACGCGCGCGCGGCGGCAAAATTCGTAAAGCTCGCCGGGACCTTCGACGCCGACATCCATTTGACCCGCAACGATTTGACGGTCTCCGGCCTGTCGATCATGGGGATCATGATGCTGGCGGCCGGGCCGGGTTCCGAGATCACACTCACCGCCACCGGGGCGCAGGCGGCACAGGCAATCGACGCCCTGGTGGCTTTGATGGAACGGAAGTTTGACGAAGACTAAGGCGACGCGAAAAGCGGGCCGCCGCCGGGGCGGGCGCGGCGGCGAAAGGGTTTTCGACGGTCTCGGGGTTTCGCCCGGGATCGCCATTGGACCCGCGCATGTCAGCGAGAGCGGCACGGTCGACGTGCCCGAGTACGCCATTCCGAAAGGCAAGTTGACGGCCGAGCGCAAACGCCTCGCCGCCGCGGTCGACCAGTCGCGCCGGCAGGTGACGAAGCTCAAGGCCAAGGCGGCGGTCGAGGAAGTCGGCTATCTGCTCGATGCCTATCTGCAGATGCTTGGCAACTCGCGGCTGGTGCGCGGCGCCGACCGCCGCATCGCCGAGGACCGCGTCAACGCCGAGGCCGCGGTCCAGGCCGAAATCTCGGAACTTGCCCGCGGCTTCGCGGCGATGGACGATGCTTATCTGGCTGGCCGCATCCGCGATGTCCGCGACGTCGGCGCCCGCCTCGTGCGCAACCTGACAAGGACGCCCTACCGGGCCTTCTCTCGGCTGCCCAAGGGCGCGGTCATCGTCGCCGACGAGCTTTCGCCCGCCGACACCGCGCTGATGGACCCGGCCCGGGTCGCCGGGCTGGCAACCATGCTGGGCGGGGTCGAAGGGCACACCGCGATCATGGCGCGCGCGCTTGGCCTGCCGGCGGTCCTTGGGACCGCCGGTCTGGTCGGCGCGGTCGAGGCCGGCGACACGGTGATCGTCGACGGCACGAGGGGCCGTGTCGTCGCCAAGCCGAGCCCGGCGACGCTCGCCGCCTACACCCGCCGGCGCGCCGAGATCGATCGCCAGCGCCGGCATCTGGCGCGGCTCCGCAAGCTCGCGGCGGTGACCCGCGACGGCGCCGAAATATTGCTGCAGGCCAATATCGAGTTGCCGATCGAGCTGCGGCCGGCGATCAAGGCCGGCGCGCAGGGCGTTGGCTTGTTGCGTACCGAATTCATTTACATGAACCGCGACACCCTGCCCAGCGAGGACGAGCAGTACGAGGTTTTGGCCGATCTGGTGGCCGGCATGGAGGGGCGTCCCGTCACCGTGCGCACCCTCGACGTTGGCGGCGACAAGCTGGCTTATTCGCTGGACCATCATCTGAGCGACAGCGTCAATCCCGCGCTCGGGCTGCGCGCCATCCGCTTGTCGCTCAAGGAGCGCCCGCTCCTGGAAGCGCAGCTCGCCGCCATGCTGCGGGCCGGCGCCCACGGACCGCTTCGAATCCTGTTGCCGATGATCTCGACCGCCGGCGAGGTCCGGCAGGTGCGCGAAACGCTGCGCAAGGTTGCGCGGCGGCTGACGCGGCGGCGCGTGCCCATCGCCGATCCGCTGCCGCCGCTCGGCATCATGATCGAAGTGCCGGCGGCGGCGCTGGCGGCCGACGCCTTGGCCCGCGGCTGCGATTTCTTCGCCATCGGTACCAACGATCTGACCATGTACACCCTGGCCATCGACCGCGGCGACGAGCAGGTGGCGCATCTTTACAACCCGCTGCATCCGGCGGTTTTGCGTCTTATCCAATTTTCCACCGAGGCGGCGCTCAGGGCCCGCTTGCCGGTTTGCCTGTGCGGTGAAATGGCCGGCGACCCGCGCTACACCGCACTCCTGGTCGGGCTCGGCATCCGCGACCTGTCGATGTCGGCCAATGCCCTGCCGCTGGTCAAGCAGCGCATTCGCGGGCTCGATCTGGCGGCGGCGACCCAGCGCGCGCGGCTCATCATGGACCAGACCGATTCGGGCCATATCACGGCGCTTCTGGATGATTTCAACGCCCTGGCGTGAGGCCGCTTCGGACCCCACCCGGGCGGGCCTCGCCAATCGCTTCGGATTGACTTGCCGCCGCGCGGCGGCGTTGCTATATGCCGTGCAGCGCTTTCCACATATATCCCTAGAACGCTTGGCAGAGCGGAGAATCGCGCCGCGCGTCTCCTCGTTCCCCACCGACCGGAGGTCAATATGAGCAGCAACGTCGACTACAAGGTGAAAGATATCTCTCTGGCGGACTGGGGCCGGCGGGAGATCGCGATCGCCGAGACGGAGATGCCGGGATTGATGGCCTTGCGCGAGGAGTACGGGGCCTCGCAGCCGCTTGCGGACGCGCGCATCGTCGGCTGTCTGCATATGACGATCCAGACGGCGGTGTTGATCGAAACGTTGACGGCGCTGGGGGCGACGGTGCGCTGGAGCTCGTGCAACATCTTTTCGACGCAGGACCACGCGGCGGCTGCGATCGCGGCGACGGAGGTCCCGGTGTTTGCCTGGAAGGGGATGAGCGACGAGGAGTTCTGGTGGGCGATCGACCAGACGATCGAGGGTCCCGACGGTTGGAGCCCGAACCTGATCCTGGACGACGGCGGCGATTTGACGGCGGTGATGCACGAGAAGCACAAGGATTTGCTGGCGAACGTGCGCGGCCTGTCGGAGGAGACGACGACGGGTGTGCACCGCCTGTACGACATGGCGAAGGAGGGCACGCTCCTGGTGCCGGCGATCAACGTCAACGATTCGGTGACCAAGTCGAAGTTCGACAATCTTTATGGCTGCCGGGAGAGTCTGGTGGACGGCATTCGCCGCGGCACGGACGTGATGATGGCGGGCAAGGTGGCGGTGGTGAACGGCTTTGGCGACGTCGGCAAGGGTTCGGCGGCGAGCCTGCGCAACGCCGGGGCGCGCGTGGTGGTGACCGAAATCGACCCGATCTGCGCGCTGCAGGCGGTGATGGAGGGTTACGAGGTGTCGACCATGGACGAGTTCGCGTCCACCGCGGACATCTTCGTCACGGCGACGGGCAACAAGGACGTGATCACGATCGACCATATGCGGGCGATGAGAGACCGCGCCATCGTCTGCAACATCGGCCACTTCGATTCGGAGATCCAGATCGAAGCCCTGAAAAACTTCAAATGGGAGGAGGTCAAGCCGCAGGTCGACGAGGTGGAGTTCCCGGACGGCAAGCGGCTGATCGTGCTCTCGAAGGGCCGGCTGGTCAATCTCGGCAACGCCACCGGGCACCCGAGCTTCGTGATGAGCGCGTCGTTCACCAACCAGGTACTGGCCCAGATCGAGCTTTGGCAACGCCATAACGATTACGAGCGCAAGGTCTACGTGCTGCCCAAGCACCTCGACGAGAAGGTCGCCGCCCTGCATCTCGAGAAGGTCGGCGCAAAGCTCACCAAGCTCAGCGACGCGCAGGCCGAGTACCTCGGCCTCCCGCAGCAAGGCCCCTTCAAGCCGGATTCCTACAGATACTGACCACGCTCGTCCCGCCCGGCCCAGGCCCCATTCAGCGCCGGAGATGCCGGTCGAAAAAATCGATCGTGCGCGACCAGGCGAGTTCGGCCGCTTGTCTGTCGTAGCGGGCGGCCGCCGTG
>CBDVDY010000060.1:0-12800 GCA_965372875.1 uncultured Alphaproteobacteria bacterium
CTAAAACCGGTCGATGGTCAGGCCGTCGAGGTCGATGCCGGGATCGCGGCCGGCGATCAAATCGGCGATTATCCGGCCCGAGCCGCAGGCGTGCGTCCAGCCGAGCGTGCCGTGGCCGGTATTGAGATAGAGGTTGGCGTAGCGCGTGCGGCCGAGGACCGGCACGTTGTCGGGCGTGGTCGGGCGCAGGCCGCTCCAGTGCTCCGCCTTGCCGTAGTCGCCGGCGCCGGGGAACATCGCGCGGGCGGCGTCGAGGATCGCCCCGCCGCGCACCGGATTGGGCCGGTTGTCGAAGCCGGCGATCTCGGCGGTGCCGGCGGCCCGCAGCCGGTTTCCCAGTGGCGACAGCACAAGGCGCCGGGAATCGTCGGCGAGGCCGATGCGTGGCGCCGCCGCCGGGTCCGTTATCGGAATGGTGACCGAATAGCCCTTGATCGGGTAGACCGGCAGGTCCAGGCCGAGCCGCCGCGCATGGGTTGCGCTGAAACTGCCGAGCGCGAGCACGAACGCGTCCGCCTCCATGGGCCCGGAATCCGTTTCGGCGTGGCCGATGGCGGCGCCCGCGCGTTGGAACCCCAGGAAGCCGACGCCATAGCGGAAATCGACGCCGAGGCCGGCGGCGATGCGCTCCAGCCCGACGGTGAATTTGTACGCGTCGCCGATCTCGTCTTCGGGGCAATAGATTCCGCCGGCGATGCCGCCCACGGAAGCGGCCAGCGCGGGCTCGATTTCCAGCGCCCGGGGCCGGTCCACGACTTCCTGCGGGCAGCCCAGTTCGCGCATGGTCTCGGCGTGGGTGGCGGCGGCGTCGAACGAACGCGCGTCGCGGAAGATGTGCAGCGAACCGCCGGCGGCCCGGTCGTATTCGATGCCGGTCTCGTCCCGCAGCGCCGCCAGCGCCGCCAGGCTGTGGAAGCCGAGCCGCAGGTTGCGCGCGGTATGCCGGCGGAAGCGCGCGGCACTGCAGTTGGCCAGGAATCGCAAGCCCCAGCGCCACATATGCGGATCGGCCTTGAGCCGGAACAGGAGCGGCGCGTCGGCGCGGCCCAGCCAGCGCAGCATCAGCCTGGGCGTGTCGGGCCCGGCCCAGGCTTCGGCGTGGCTCGGCACCACCTGGCCGCCATTGGCGAAGCTGGTCTCGAGGCCGCTGCCGTCCCGGCGCTCGAGCACGGTGACCTGGTGCCCGTCCCGGGCCAGATAATAGGCGGCGGTGACGCCGATCACGCCGGCGCCGAGGACCAGGACCTTCATGGCAATATCCTTCCCATTGCCGCCATCATGGCGGGGAGTTTGACCGGCATCAATGACTTGGCGGCGCGGACGGCGCAATATCGCTCGATGATCGTCGAGGATCAAAGCGAGGTGATCGCCTTCCTGTCCGACAGCACCTCCCATGGCGCCGGCGTGGGCGCGGTCGAGCGCATCGAGACGCACATCTCCGAGATTTTCCTGGCCGGCGACCGCGCCTACAAGCTGAAGCGCGCGGTCAAATATCCGTATCTCGATTTCTCCACCGCCGAGAAGCGGCGCGCCGCCTGCGAGGCCGAATTGGCGATCAACCGGCGGACGGCACCCGACCTCTATCTCGGCACCGCCGCGATCACGCGCGATCCGGCGAATGGTCTGGCCATCGGCGGCAAGGGGATCGCGCTGGACTGGCTGGTGGTCATGCGCCGCTTCGGCCAGGAGAACCTGTTCGACCGCATGGCGGCGCGCGGCGCGCTGGAGCCCGCCCAGGTCGCCGATTTGGCCGCGGAAGTCGCGCGGCTGCACGGCTCGGCGGAGGAGCGGCCCGAACATGGCGGCGCCGAGGGGATGCGGGCGATCATGGAAGGCAACGAAACGGCGTTTCGCGATTTGGGCGCGGCGTTCGACGCCGGCAAGCTCGCGCGGCTCGACGCGGCGCTAGGGGATTCGCTCGGCCGCGTCGCGCCGCTCCTGGATGCGCGGCGCCGGGCCGGCAAGGTGCGGCACTGCCACGGCGACCTGCATCTTAGGAACGTCGTCCTCGTGGACGGCGCGCCGACCTTGTTCGACGCCATCGAGTTCAGCGACGAGATCGCCTGCATCGACGTGCTTTACGATTTCGCCTTCCTGTTGATGGATCTGCTGCACCGGGATATGCGGCCGCTCGCCAACCTGGCGCTGAACCGGTATCTGCAAGCGGACCCGGACCATGAAGGGCTCGCCTGCCTGCCGCTCTTTCTGTCGTGCCGCGCGGCGGTCCGCGCCCACGTGACCGCCGCCGCGCTGGGCGCGGAGGATGGCATGGCGGCACGGCGCATCCTATCCGAAGCCAACGATTACCTCGATCTGGCGCTCGCCAGCCTGGCGCCGCCGCCGCCGCGCCTGGTCGCCGTTGGCGGCTTGTCGGGCACCGGCAAGTCGACGCTCGCGCGATCGCTGGCGCCGATAATCGGCGCGGCGCCGGGCGCAATCGTGCTCCGGAGCGACGTCATCCGCAAGGAACTCGCCGGGGCCGCGCCGACGGCCCGGCTGGGCGCGGACTCCTATGGCGACGATATGAGCCGCCGGGTCTACGCCGCCATCGCCGAGCGCGCGCGCGTGACGCTGGCCGCCGGGCACGCAATCATCGCCGACGCGGTCTATGCGACGCCGGACGAGCGCGACGCGATTGTTGGCGTGGCCCGCGCGGCGGGCACGCCGTTTGCCGGGCTCTGGCTCGAGGCGCCGGCCGAAACCCTGCTGAACCGCGTCTCCGGGCGCGCCGGCGACGCCTCGGACGCCACCGCGGCAATCGTGCGGCGGCAGCTCGGCTACAAGCTGGGCCGGATTGGCTGGGCCCGCCTGGACGCCGCCGGCGCGCCGGATGCCACCCTGGCCCGCGCCCTAGAGGCGCTCGATTTGACGTGAATCAATGCGGATTTCGGGGCTCCGGCACACACTTGCATGCATCGGTCGGCGCAACGGGAGTATGGCAGATGACGCTCAAATTGATTCGCCTGGAACTCGCCCGCACCAAGGACTTTCCCGCGGGCAGCGCCAATCACGGGTACGAGTTCGTGGCGCCCCTGGATGGCGATGGCCATATCGACGGCGGCGGCTGGGCGAAGTTTCGTCAGGCCTGCACCGTCCGCCGTTTCTGGAACGGGGAAGACGACGAGCACGGCCAGTTGGAGCAGACGCGCGGCGGCAACTGGGTATTTTCCTACGCGCCCGGAGACGAGGACGACGAGCCCATATTCCGCTTCGACGCGCATGTTTTCGCCCAGGGCGAATATATCTCGATCACCGAACATGACGGCCAGACGCGGCCGTTCCGCGTGGCCCGCGTGAGCACGCCGCCCGCGCTGCGCGGCTGATCGCACAAGAGTCCGGCGACGCTGGCGCGGCGCGGCTTTTTTCCGTACTGTTGCGCCATGGCGAAGACGCGCAAGAACATGATCCTGACCGGCGCCAGCCGCGGCATCGGCCACGCCACCGTGAAACGGTTCTCGGACGAGGGCTGGCGCATCATCACCTGCTCGCGCGACGAGATCCCCGACGCCTGCAAACGCGACCCCAACTGGTCGCACCACATCACCACCGATTTGGCCGACGCCGACTCGCTCGCCGCGTTCGTGACGACGGCGAACGAGCTTCTCGACGGCGCCGCGCTGAACGCGCTGGTGAACAACGCCGGCGTCTCGCCGAAGACGCCGTTCAAGGAACGGCTCGGCTGCCTGAACGGCGATCTGGCCGCCTGGCACACGGTGTTCGAGCTGAACTTCTTCGCCCCGCTGGCGCTGAGCCGAGGTTTCGCCGCCGCCCTGCACAAGGGCAACGGCGCCATCGTCAACATCACCTCGATCGCCGGGCACGCCATCCATCCCTTCGCCGGCTCGGCCTACAGCACGTCGAAGGCGGCGCTCTCGGCGCTGACCCGGGAGATGGCGGCGGAGTTCGCCGAGCTCGGCGTGCGCGTCAACGCGGTAGCACCCGGCGAGATCGAAACCGCCATGCTGTCGCCCGAATACGACAGCCTGATCCCGCGCATCCCGATGCACCGGCTGGGCACGCCCGAGGAGGTGGCGGCCACGGTATTTCAGATGTGCTGCGACGATTTTTCGTACGTCACCGGGATCGAGGTTTTCATCACCGGCGGCCAGCACCTTTACTGATTTCGAAACACGGCACGGCACGGCGTTGCCGGTGGAGGCTCCTCGTCCCTAGCCGCCAATTCGCGCGTTTTTCCAGGAAATCTCGCGGCCGCGCCAAATGTCACGCAGAGTTGAATCCGGTGGAGCCGACCGCCTGGCCTCGTTGTTTGGCCCATGTACACGATGCGCGGCGGGCGGAAAGGGGCGATTAAAGTTCCTTTAACCAACTGCTCCTACAGTCGAGTGGCGGACGGCAAATTTTGCGCGACACTCGAAACGAAGGTCAGTCTCGGCATGCTGCGAATACCCTCAGCGAAACAAAAAGACCAACATTCTCCCTAACAAGAGGCCCCCGGGGTCGCCGCTCTCGCGACCCTTGAGCTGCCCTGCTCGCTGTGACTGTCCTGGCTTCCGCTCTGTCGCGGTCCGCTCGTAACGCTGGACCTGGAGCAAAACATGGACATCGTAGAGCAGTTCTCCGAAATTTACGCCCAACAGGCCGAAGAAGAGCTTTCGCTCCAGGAATACCTGCTCGGTTGTCGGGACGATCCCGGCCGTTACGCCAGCGCCGCCGAACGCATGCTCACCGCGATCGGCGAGCCGGAGTTCGTCGACACGAGCAACGATCCCTTGCTCGGGCGAATTTTTCTCAACCGCACGATCAAGCGCTACGGGGTGTTCGAAGACCTCTACGGCATGGACGACACGATCGAGCGGATCGTCGGGTATTTCCAGCACTCGGCCCAGGGGCTCGAGGAACGCAAGCAGATCCTCTATCTGCTGGGCCCGGTCGGCGGCGGCAAGTCGTCGCTGGCCGAGAAGCTCAAACGCCTTCTGGAAGAGCAGCCCATCTACGTGCTCAAGGCCGGCGACCAGATCAGCCCGCTGTTCGAATCGCCGCTCGGCCTGTTCGACCCGCAGCGCATGAGCGACCTGCTCGAGGACAAGTACGGCGTCGCCAAGCGGCGCCTCACCGGGTTGGTTTCGCCGTGGGCCATGAAGCGCCTGGACGAGTTCGGCGGCGACATCTCCAAGTTCACGATTGCCCGGATCAAGCCGTCCGCGCTGCGGCAGATCGGCGTCGCCAAGACCGAGCCGGGCGACGACAACAACCAGGACGTCTCCGCGCTGGTGGGCAAGGTCGATATCCGCAAGCTCGAGCATTTCAGCCAGAACGATCCCGACGCCTATAATTATTGCGGCGGGCTCAACCGCACCACGCAGGGCATGCTGGAATTCGTCGAGATGTTCAAGGCGCCGATCAAGGTGCTGCATCCCCTGCTCACCGCCACCCAGGAGGGCAACTATTTGGGCACCGAGTATTTCGGCGCCTTCCCTTACCAGGGCGTCGTCCTGGCCCACTCGAACGAGGCCGAATGGCAGCAGTTCAAGAGCAACAAGAACAACGAGGCGTTCCTCGACCGCATCTGCGTGATCAAGGTCCCGTACTGCCTGCGGGCGTCCGAGGAAGAAAAGATCTATGCCAAGCTGCTGCGCGAGAGCGAGCTCAACGACGCCACCTGCGCGCCCGAGACGATGGATATGCTGGCAAAGTTCAGCGTCCTGACGCGCCTGCGCGAACACGAAAACTCGAACCTGTACTCGAAGCTCCGCGTCTACGACGGCGAAAACCTGAAGGAAACCGACCCCAAGGCGAAGAGCGTGCAGGAATACCGCGACGCCGCCGGCATCGACGAAGGCATGAGCGGCGTCAGCACGCGGTTCGCGTTCAAGGTTCTTTCGGAAACCTTCAACTACGACACCAAGGAGATCGCCGCCGACCCGGTGCATCTGATGTATATCCTCGAACAGGCGATCAAGCGGGAGCAGTTTCCGGAGGACAAAGAGGCCGGATATCTGGACTTCATCAAATCCACCCTGGCGCCGCGATACGCCGAGTTCATCGGCAAGGAGATTCAGAAGGCCTACCTCGAATCCTATTCCGACTACGGGCAGAACCTGTTCGACCGCTATTTAGCCTACGCCGACGCGTGGATCGACGAGCAGGACTACAAGGACCCCGACACCGGGCAGCTCTATGATCGCGAAGTGCTCGACGCCGAGCTGTCGAAGATCGAAAAACCGGCCGGCATCGCCAATCCCAAGGATTTCCGCAACGAGGTGGTGAAATTCACGCTCCGCGCCCGCGCCAGCAACGACGGCAAGAACCCAGCCTGGACCAGCTACGAGAAACTGCGCGAAGTCATCGAGAAACGCATGTTCAGCAAGGTCGAGGATCTCCTGCCCGTCATCAGCTTCGGCACCAAGGGCGACGGCGAGACCGAGGAAAAGCACAAGGATTTCGTACAGCGGATGACCGAGCGCGGCTACACCAAGTGGCAGGTGCGGCGGCTGGTGGAATGGTACATGCGCGTAAACAAGGCGGGTTAATACCAAGGAGCGTTGCCGGTTGCCATGCGCCACTTCATCGATCGCCGCAGGAATCCCAAGGACAAGAGTCTAGGCAACCGCCAGCGATTCATCCGGCGCGCCCACGCCCGCATCAAGGAGGCGATCGACCGCTCGGTCAAAGAGCGTGACATCGCCGACGTGGCCAACGGCGAGACCATCACGATCCCCAGCAAGGGCATCGACGAGCCGCGCTTCCGGCACGACCGGGCGCGCGGGACCCACGATGGCGTGCTGCCGGGCAACCGCGAATACATGGCCGGGGACAAGATCGACAAGCCCCAGGGCGGCGAGGGCGAGGGCGCCGGAAAGAAGGGCGCCAAGGAAGGCGAGGGCGAGGACGCGTTTCGATTCGCGCTCACCCGCGACGAGTTCCTGGACCTCTTCTTCGAGGATCTCGAGCTGCCGGACCTGGTGAAAACGGACCTCAGGGACACCCACACCTTCATCGCCAGGCGCGCCGGCTACAGCACCGCCGGCACGCCCAGCAACCTCCATCTGTTGCGCACCATGCGCAACAGCTTTGGCCGCCGGCTGGCGCTCAAAAGGCCGAAGTCCGACGAGACCAAGGAGCTGGAGCGGCGGATTTTCGAAGCCGAATCGCGGAGCGACCCCAGCCCCGAGGAGCGGCACTGGCTGGCGCAGCTCCACGCGGAGTTGGAGGAGCTGAACCGGCGGCGGCGGGCGGTCCCGTACCTGGATCCCCTCGACGTCCGCTACAGCAACTACCGCCTCGATCCGGCGCCGAATTCCAAGGCCGTGATGTTCTGCCTGATGGATGTTTCGGGTTCGATGGGCGAGCGCGAAAAGGACCTGGCGAAACGTTTTTTCATGCTGCTGCACCTGTTCCTCAAGCGGCGCTACGACCGCATCGATTTGGTCTTCATCCGCCACACCCACGAGGCCAAGGAGGTCGACGAGGAGACCTTCTTCCACAGCGCCGAGACCGGTGGCACCGTCGTCAGCACCGCCCTGACCACCATGAACGAGGTGATGCGCGACCGCTACCCGAGCAGCGAATGGAATATCTATGCCGCGCAAGCCTCGGACGGAGAGAACTATTCGGGCGATTCCGAGAAGTGCCTGGCGCTCTTGGATGAAGAGCTGATGCCGGCTTGCCAGTATTTCGCCTATGTCGAGATCATCGACGAGCGCGAGATGGCGATATTCGGCAACGCGCACCAGGGTGGCGAGCTGTGGCGGGCCTACCAGTTGCTCGGCGACCGCCGGGCCAACTTCGCGACCAAGCGAATCGCCGGGCGCGGCGACATCTACCCGGTCTTCCGCGAACTGTTCGCCAAGCGGCCGCGGGCCGCCTAAGAACAGGAGCGGGAACACGGTGATGAGCGCGATCCGAAAGCCCAAGCCGCTGTTCGAGGGATCGGACTGGTCGTTCGATACCCTCGACCGAACCTACGACGCCATCGCCGAGATCGCGCTCGACGACCTCGGGCTCGACATCTACCCCAACCAGATCGAGATCATCTCGTCCGAGCAGATGCTGGACGCCTACTCGTCCGGCGGCATGCCGCTGATGTATCAGCACTGGTCCTTCGGCAAGCACTTCGTGCGCGAGGAAATGATGTACCGCAAGGGCTATGCCGGCCTCGCCTACGAGATCGTCATCAATTCCAGCCCCTGCATCAGCTACAACATGGAGGAGAACTCCATGCCGCTGCAGACGCTGGTGATGGCCCACGCCGCGTTCGGCCACAACCACTTCTTCAAGAACAACTACCTGTTCCTGCAATGGACCGATGCCGAGGGCATCATCGAATACCTTGGTTTCGCCAAGCGCTACATCGCCGAATGCGAAGAGCGGTATGGCGCCTCGGCGGTCGACGACGTGCTCGACGCCGCGCACGCTCTGATGGATCAGGGGGTGTTTCGCTATCGCCGAAAATCCAAGCTCAGCCGCGAGCAGGAGAAGGCGCGGAAGCGGGAGCGCCACCGTTACGAGGAACACCATTTCAACGATTTGTGGCGCACGCTGCCCGAAAGCGAATCCGCCGGCGAGGACAAGCCCGACCAAAAGGAACTGTTGAAACGCAAGAAAAAGCTGCGGCTGCCCGAAGAGAACCTGCTCTATTTCCTGGAGAAGAACAGCCCGGTGCTCGAATCCTGGCAGCGCGAGATTCTGCGCATCGCCAGCAAAATCGCGCAGTACTTCTACCCGCAAAAACAGACGAAGCTGATGAACGAGGGCTGCGCCACGTTCGTCCACCACTACATCGTCAACGCGCTCTTCGACAAGGGGCTAATCACCGAGGGGGCGATGCTGGAGATACTGCACAGCCATTCCAGCGTCGTGCTCCAGCCGGGTTTCGACGATCCGCGCTACATCGGCATCAACCCCTACGCGTTGGGATTCGCCATGATGGAGGACATCAAGCGAATCTGTACCGACCCCAGCGCCGAGGACAAGGACTGGTTCCCGTCGTTCGCGGGCTCGGGCGACTGGCGAGGCACGCTCAAGGACGCCTGGGCGAACTTCCGCGACGAATCGTTCATCCAGCAGTTTCTCAGCCCGACCCTGATCCGCAAATGGGCCTTCTTCGCGCTGCGTGACGAATCCTCGCAACCGCAATGCACCGTTACCGCCATTCACGACGAACGGGGCTACAAGGCGGTGCGGCAAGCGCTGGCGCGGTCGTACGATCTGATGAGCATCGAACCGGACATCCAGGTGGTCGACGTGGATCTGGGCGGCGACCGGCTGCTGCATCTGCAACACGCGGCCCGGGACGGCGTGCCCCTGAGGGAGCAAAGCGGCGACGCGGTGCTTCGGTACGTGCGTTTCCTTTGGGGTTACGACGTGCAACTCACCGGCGTCGACCCGGAGTCCGGCCGCACCGTCTACGAGCGGCGGACCAGCGATTCGGACGACGCCAAATAGACCGCGGGGCCACCGCGCCAAGGCAGAATCAGGCCGCCCGGCCGCCGCCTATTCGGTAAAGCTGACGCGGACCTCGCCGAGATCGCCGAAATCGGCAACGCCGATGTCGCCGGCCTTGGCGAAATTCAGGCTCGTGCAGGTGCCGGTGGTGATGATCTGGCCGGCCAAGAGCGTCACGCCGCGCTCCGAGCGGTCGTTGACCAGCCAGGTCAGCGCCTTGATCGGATGGCCCATCACCAGGCGCCCGCTGCCCTTGCCGACGGTCTCGCCGTTGATGTCGAGCCGGACCTTGTGCTTGGCGAGGTCGAGCTTTTTCCATTTCTTGACGCCTTCGCCGATCACCAACGCGCCATTGGCCGCGTTGTCGGCGACCAGGCTGGGCGCGCCGAATTCGAGCCAATCGACGAAACGGCTGTCGACGATTTCGACCGCCGGGTATACGGCGGCCACCGCGCGCGCCACCTCCTCGCTGGTGCGGGGCGCCTTTTTGGGCTTGATGTCGCGCTTCAGTTCGAAGGCGAATTCCGATTCCATCCCGAGCATGTGATAGGAGCTGGCCGAAATCTTGGCCGGGCTGCGCATCAGGAACGGCCTGAAAACGCGGCCCACGAGCGGATGCTTGACGCCGATCAGCCTCTGCTGGTCCCTGGAGGTGCAGGCGATCTTCCATCCCGCGAGGTCGAGCCCCCATTCGCGCGAGAACGCTTCCTGCACGGCGTAACCGTCCTCGATGGTTTGCGGCCGGCACTCTTCGGGCAAACCGTCGAGCGGCGTGAAACTGGCGCGCGCGGCGACAAGCAGCCGGGCGGCCTCGGTAACGTGTTCCGGCTGCATATCGTCCACGCTCTAATCCGCGGCCAGTGCCGCCGCCCTTTCCTCGACCACCTGGTCGGCGATGCGCCCGGTCAACTCCTGCAGATGGTCGAACTCCCAACGGAAGGTGCCGACGCCCAGGGTCAGCGACCGCAGCTCGACGATCAGATCGTGGATCTCGGACCGCGGCATGTTCGCGTTCACCTCGTCCCAGCCTTCCCAGCCTTGCTTGGCCTCGAACCCCAGGATCTGTCCGCGCCGACCGCTGATCAGGCCGTGCACCTTGGCCGTGAATTCGCTCGGCACCAGGAGCTTGACCAGGAAAATCGGCTCCAAAAGCACCGGACTGCATTTCGGCATGCCCTCGGTCATGGCCAGGCGGCCGGCCGTTTTGAACGCCTGGTCCGAGCTGTCGACCGCGTGGAATTGGCCGTCGGTCAAGGTTACCAAAAGGTCGACCACGGGAAAGCCGAGCGGGCCGCGCCCGGTATATTCCTTGACGCCGACACCGACCGAGGGGATGTACTGCTTGGGTACCGAACCGCCGGTGACGGTATCCTGGAACTCGAACCCCGAGCCGCGCGGCAGCGGCTTGATGTCGATGTGCACGTCGCCGAACTGGCCGTGGCCGCCCGACTGGCGCTTGAACCGCGCGTGTTGCGAGACCGGCTTGCGGATCGTCTCCTTGTAGGCGACCTGGGGACGCCGGTAACTGGTGGCGATATTGTATTTGTTCCTGAGCCGGTCGAGGGCGATTTGCAGGTGGATCTCGCCCTGCCCCCAAAGCAGCAATTCGTTGGTATCGGCGCTCTGCTCGCGCGTGAGCGACGGGTCCTCCTCGTTCAACCGGCCGATGGCACCAGGGAGCTTGACCTCGTCGTCGCGCTTTTCGGCCTTGATGGCGAAAGCATAAAGCGGCGTCAATGGCGCCGGCCAGTCCTCGCCGTCGCGCCCGCCCGACTCGCTCAACAGGTCGCCCGTCTTCACCTCGTCCATGCGGCCCAGCGCAACCACCTCGCCGATGCCGGCTTTGGCGATCTTGTCCTGATTGTGACCCATCATGCGGAACAGGCCGCTCACCCGGTCGTTGCCGAAGGTGGCGCCATCGCTGATTTCGCCGCCCCAGACGCGGGCCAGCGACAACTTGCCGGAATGGGGCATGTGAAAGGTCTTGAAGACCCTGGCGGTGGCGCCGCCAGAGGTATCGACGCCCAGCCGCTCGGCGGTGGCGCTGGGCGGCGGCACCTCGTGCCGGAGCGCCTTGAGCAACCGGCGTATCCCGTGTTCGTGCTCGGCCGCGCCGATGAACACCGGCACGATGTTGTCTTGCTGCAGGTTCTTGGTCAGGTGGCCGTAAATCTCCTCGGTCGGCGGCACCGATTCCTCGAGCAGTTGCTCGAGCAGGGCGTCGTCGTAATCGGACAGGGATTCGAGCATCTCCTGCCGCGCCGTTCCCTCCTCGTCCTGAATCTCGGCCGGAATCTGGATCAGCTCGGAGCCCGCGTCCTGCTTGTAGCGGTAGGCGCGCTCGCTCACCAGATCGACGTAGCCGCTGATATCGTCGCCGTCGATGATCGGCACCTGGCGCAGCACCAGGGGCCGCGGCGAGACGTCCTGCAGCGCCTGCATCACGTCGGCGATACGGGTCTGGCCGAGATGGTCGACCTTGTTGACGAAGACCATGTGCGGGATCGCGTTGTCGTCGAGGAACTTGAAGAGCGGCGCCAGCACCTTGGCCTTGGCGATGTCGGGCTCGCAGACGATCACCGCCGTGTCGACCACCATCAGCGCGCTGTAGGCTTCCTGCAGCAATTCGACCGAGCCCGGGCAGTCGAGAATGGTCCAGGAATCTCCGAGATATTCCATCGAGGCGACGGTCAGCTCGGTGCTCATGCTTCGCTCGCGGGCTTCCTGCGCGGAATCGCCGACCGTATTGCCTTCTTTCAGGGTTCCCTTGCGGCCGATGCCGCCGGTGATGAATAGCATGCCTTCAAGCAAGGTCGTCTTGCCGGTGAGATACGGTCCCACCAACGCCGCGCAACGCGGTGCCGACTGGTCGCTCATTCTGTCCTCCCTGCCTCGATTGATCTTCGTTACCGGCCCCGTTCGGCGCGGACGATTGGCGCGGACGATCGGCGCTTGCCCCGCCGCCGGAGCAAAATTATCCCGTACCCGTATGATTTCATCCATGGCGCTGGATGCAAGCAAAATCGGCCTGTGACGGCTCTGAATCGGCTCCGAATCGGCCCCCGCGAAGCCGCGCTCAGTCTTGGCCGCCGGCGGCAAGTCCAAGTAGGGAGGAAATCAAGCCATTCACCGGCGCCTCAATCCCCGAATTCCGGGCCATCCGAGCCAATCCGCCCGACAGCCAGTCGAGCTCCAGGCGGCCGCCGCGGGCCAGATCCTGGGCCATCGAGCTGGTCATCTCCGCCGGCAGCCCATCGACGAATTTCATGCGGCCCTCGATGAAGCCCTCGCCGCCCAAATCGACCCCCTTGGCCCGGGCCACGGAGACGGCCTCCCCGATGGCGGCGCGCAGCAGGGCGCGGGTCTCGGGGTCTTCGCGGATCGGTCCGATGGGC
>CBDVDY010000061.1:0-12799 GCA_965372875.1 uncultured Alphaproteobacteria bacterium
ATCTCGGTCCAGCCGGCCTTGACCTCGGGCGTGAAGGAATCGCCCAGGCCCTGCTCCAGGGCCCACAACAACGCCTCGGCTACGGTGTCGTAGTGCTTGTCGACGACACCGTACCCGGCGTGGCGGACGCCGAGGCTTTCGACCGCCGGCACCAGCTTGTCGATGTCGTTCAGCCCCTTGACCGCCGTGCCGATCATCGACATGAGCTTCCTGCCCTGCTCCTTCATGTCGCCCGAAAACAGCGATTCGAGCGACGGGTCCAGCTCGAACAGCCTCTTGTAAAACAATTCGGCGGCGGCCTCGGCGAAAGGCGCGACCCGTTCGAAACTGTCCTGCACCAGGGCGATTGTTTCCGCCGTCGGGCCGGTGGCCGGCGCGGGTTCCGTTTCCGGTGCCGCCTCGGGTTTGGGCGCGGGCTCGGGAGGTGGCGCCTTGGCGGCGGCGTCCTTCATGACTCCCGCGAGCAGTAGATAGATCTCGGTCCAGGCGGCCTTGACCTCGGGCGTGAATTCGTCGCCCAGGCCCTGCCCGAGGGTCCAAAGCAGCGCCTCGGCGACCGTGTCGTAATGCTTGTCGACGACACCGTAGCCGGCGTGCCGGACGCCGAGGCTCTCGACCGCCGGCACCAGCTTGTCGATATCGTTCAGCCCCTTGACCGCCGTGGCGATCATCGACATGAGCTTCTTGCCCTGCTCCTTCATGTCGCCCTTGAACAGCGGCTTGACGGACGGATCGAGCTCGAACAGCTTGCCGTAGAACAACTCGGCCGCGGTCTCGGCGATGGGTGCTACCTTCTCGAAGGTCGACTGCACCAGGGCGATCTGCGCGGCCGTCGGGCCGCTGCCCGGCTCCGGCGCCGGTTCGGCCTTGGGCGCCGGCGCGGGTTTTGGCATCGGCCTCGGCGCTTCGGCGGCGGGTTTGGGTTGTGGTCTTGGTGCCGGCTTCGGCGCGGGTTTGGGCTCCGCCTTGGGCTTCGGCTTCGGCATGGTCGCGGCGGCGTCGGTCATCGTCTTGGCGAGCAGCAGATAGACTTCGGTCCAGGCGGCCTTGACCTCGGGCGTGAAGTCCTCGCCCAGGCCTTGCCCGAGCGTCCACAGGAGTGCTTCACCGACCGTGTCGTAGTGCTTGTTGGTGACGCCGTAATTGACGTGGCGCTTGCCCAACGCCTCGACCGCCGGCATCAGCTTCTTGACGTCGTTCAGACCGTTGACCGCCTTGGCGATCATCTTCATGAGCTTCTGGCCCTGTTCCTTCATGTCGCCCGTGAAGAGCGGCTTGACGGTGGGGTCGAGCTCGAACAGCTTGCCGTAGAACAGCTCGGCCGCGGTCTCGGCGATGGGTGCTACCTTTTCGAAGGTCGATTGCACCAGGGCGATCTGCTCGTCGGTTGGGCCGCCGCCGGGCTTCGCGGCGGGTTTCGGCGCGGGTTTTGTCTCGGTTTGGGCAGTTGGCTTGGGCTCGGGCTCGAGTTGGGGCTTTTGCGGTTCCTTGGCCACCGGCTTTGGCGCGGGCGCCGGTTTCGCCGCCGGCGCGGGAACGGCCGCCGCCGCTTCCGTCATCACCTTCGCCAGCAGCACGTAAATTTCGGTCCAGGCCGCCTCGACCTCGGGCGTAAACGCGTCGCCCAGCCCTTGACCCAGCGCCCACAGGAGCGCTTCGCCAACCGTTTCGTAGTGCTTGGCTGCGACGCCATAGCCGGCGTGGCGTTTGCCCAATGCCCGCACCGCCGGCACCAGCTTGTCGACGTTGTTCAAACCCTTGACCGCCGTGGCGATCATGTTCATGAGCTTTTTGCCCTGCTCCTTCATGTCGCCCTTGAAGAGCGGCTTGACGGTGGGGTCGAGCTCGAACAGCTTGCCGTAGAACAGCTCGGCGGCGGTCTCGGCGATGGGTGCTACCTGTTCGAATGTCGATTGCACAAGCGCGATCTGTGTCGCCGTCGGACCGCAGCCTGGCTTCGCGGCCGGTGTCGGCGCGGGTTTCGTCCCGGTTTGGGCAATTGGCTTGGGTTGGGGCTTCGGCGGCCCCTTGGCCACTGGCTTTGGCGGCCCCTTGGCCACTGGCTTTGGCGCGGGCGCCGCGCCCGCCACGGACGGGGCCTTGGCTTCGCCCAACGGCTCCGGTTTCGGCTCCGGCTCCGACTGGGGCTCGGGCAGTTCGGCCAGCTGGTCCAAATTGGCGAATACGGTGGCGCAGCGATTTTGGCTTTCGTTGACGGCCTCGAAAATGCCTTCGAGCTCGCGATTGACGCCGGCGAGTTCGTCATGGAAGCGCTGAACGCCGTCGGCTACCACCTCGGAATCTTCCTTCACCGAGGTGGAATGCAGTGAGATCGCGTCCGCGGTATTGCGCAGGTCACGGACCGTCTGCGCGAGCTCATTGACGATTTCGGAGATTTCCTCGGTCGCGTTTCCGGTCTGCCCCGAAAGCGCCTTGACCTCCCCGGCGACGACGGCAAATCCGCGCCCGGCGTCGCCGGCGCGGGCCGCTTCGATGGAGGCATTGAGAGCCAGAAGATTGGTCTGGCTGGCAATCGCCTCGATGCCCTCCGCGACATGGCTGACGCGGGCGAGCGCGTCGTCGAGCCCCGCGAGCAGGGTGGCGCTCTGCTTGACGTCGCGGACCAGATCGTCGACCTTGCCGGAGGTGCTCTTGATGCTGCCCAGGGAATTGTCGATTTCGGCCTGGGTCGCCTTGATTTCCTCGCCGACGTTTTGACCAGCCGTATCGATTCGACCGATGTTCGTTACCAGCTCTTCGGTCGCCGATCGGAGTTGACGCAGCAGCTGTCCTTGTCCGCTCATGGCAATTTTTGCTTCCTTGGTAGGGATGCGCAACTGCGTAACGACAAACGTTTAAACGCCCGTTAACCGTTGGACATACGCATACGCATGCGTATGCACCGTCCAGCCAAACGGATAGCCGGGGCATAAATCGCCTTCCCGGGCCGATCGAGCGACCGGTCCGGGCAGATAGCGAATTTGCTTTTTATTGGTGCTTGACGAGCCGGCCGGTCACGGTGCGCAGGGATTCGCCGTCGCGAATCACCGAAAACTCGAGGTCCATGCCCGAGCCGGTGACCCTGCGCGCGTAACTCGAAAGTTGGTAGACGCCCCTATTGTCGATCGCGAACAAATAGATGTTCAAAATGTTGCCGTCGATCCGCGCCCAAATGTAGGTACCGCCCCGGCCGGCCGCGCGGCCCCGACAATCAAAAGAACCAAAACGAATCCGAATACGCGCATGGTACGCTCCCTCGTTCTCTCTTATTTGTGGACGCCGGGGACCTGGGAATCGGCGCGCCTCATGGCCACGCCGCCAGCGGCGGCAGGGACATGAAAATCGCCTCGACGTTGCCGCCGGTCATCAATCCGAACCGGGTGCCGCGGTCGTAAATCAGGGTGAACACATAGCGGTGGTCCTCGGTGAGCAATTGCTTGAGATGCCCTCCGCTGGTCGCCCGTGCCTCGGCCTCGGCCTCGGTCACCGCGCCGGTGGCGGCAACGCTGCCCATAAGGCGCTGTATCCACCACACCGAGCTTATCCCGAGTGCATTGGTAGTGCCGGAGATAATGGTATATTTTGTTGAGCCTTGGTAGAATTCACGGCACAGAACGCAGCTGAAATTCCGGATGTCAGAATAGTGCTGTTACTGGATATTTTTTGTTTATTCGTATTGATCCTGCTGTCACCTTGGTGGTTGGCGATGCTCGTGATCAGACCGGCGTTCCGTGCCGGATTCGGCGAGCGCTTCCGGCTGCGAGACAGTGACATTCCGCTCAGGAATACGGTTTGGCTGCACGGTTCTTCAGCCGGCGAAATTAATTTGTTGCGCCCGCTCGTCAGAAAAATGGAAGAGGAGTCGCCCGACAACGGAATTGTCGTGTCCGCATTCTCGATCTCCGGCTATACCTTCGCGAAAAAAGCATTTCCAGAACATCGCGTCATCTATTTTCCGATAGACTTCTCGATTGTTATCAGGCGGTTTTTCAGGAAATTGCAACCCACCCTGATCGTCTTGGTCGAATCGGAATTCTGGCCGAACTTCTTCGTTTCCGCCGCACGTGCCGCAATACCGTTGTGTATTTTGAACGGCAAGATGTCGGACAGGTCCTTCCGCAATGCCAAGAAAACCCGCCTCCTTCCATGGGCATTACGAAAGGCTTCTCTTTTTGCAATGCAAACGGAGGACAATGCGGAACGTCTCCGCGCGCTCGGCGTATCGGCGATGGCAATCCATGTAACCGGCAACATGAAATACGACCTGAGCGATGAAGCTGACGGCGGCGATATCCGCCGGCAGCTGCGCAGGCGTTACGGCATCAGCGACGACGCATCGGTCTGGATCGGAGGTAGCGTCCACAGCGGGGAGGATGAGGCACTCGCCTGGGCACACAGTCGGCTCGTTAGCGAAGATTACCGTCTGCAGCTGATCATCGTGCCGCGCTTCCCGGCCGAGGCACCAGCGGTTGCCGACGTTCTGGAGCGGTACGGCCTGGCCGCGATTCGCATGACCGAGCTAAGCGATGAGGACGGCCTTGAACTCAGCGATCCGCGAAGTGTCCTGATCGTCGATACGATTGGCGAACTCAAGCGATATTACGCGATGTCCGATATCGCCTACGTCGGCGGCAGCCTGCATTCCCGGGGCAGCAACAAGGGCGGGCACAATCTGATGGAACCGGCAATCCTCGGTGTCGCACCGATGTTCGGGCCGTACACCTTCAGCTTCAAGGAGACCGTCACTGATCTGCTGCGGGAAAAAGCCGGTCTGCTCGTGCACGATAAGGAAGAAATCTGCATGTGCCTGAGAAACTTCCTGGTCCATCCGGGCTCCGCGGTGGAAATGGGGGCAAGGGCCCGCCAAGTCATAATCGATAATCGCGGCGCGACGGCGCTCAATTTCGGCCTGATCAAGCAATACCTTGCCACCAGTTGAGCGGCGCCGAGGCCGCCCCAACGAAGCCGCCGAGCTTGCCCTTTATCCGCTCGGCGGTTCGCGATATGACCATGGACCAAGCTCGGGATAGTGAGTTTACTCATGAAACCAGTTAAACACGTCAATGTTGCCGGCATTGACTGCGGATCGGATGATCTCTTCCTGATCTGCGGGCCCTGCGTCATCGAAGCCGAATCGATGATGTTACAGACCGCGGAACGCCTGAAAAAGATCAGTGAAAAGCTCGATGTGCCGCTCATCTTCAAGTCGTCGTTCATCAAGGACAACCGGAGTTCGCTCGACTACTACCAGGGCCCCGGCCTGGATGAAGGTCTTAGAATCCTGGCGAGGATCAAGGCCGAAGTCGGGTTGCCGGTGCTGACAGATATCCATTACCCGGAGCATGCTGTACCGGCGGCGGAGGTCGTCGACGTTATTCAGATTCCGGCGTATCTCTGTATGCAGACCGAGCTCGTAACCGCCGCGGCCAAAACCGGTTGCGTTGTGAACCTAAAGCATGGGCAGTTTATTGCGCCGGAGAACATGTCGAAGCCGGTGCGGAAGATCGAGGCGGTCGGCGGTGACAAGATCATCCTGACGGAACGCGGCTACACCTTTGGATACAACGATCTGATCGTCGACCCGCGCAGCTTTTTCATGCTCAGGGAAGCAGGGTATCCGGTCGTATTCGATATCACGCATACGATTCGGAAATACGGCGTTCCAAGCAAGGATGCGCGCGGTGGCACCCGCCAATATCTGAATGTTTTGGCCCGCTCCGGTGTTGCCGCGGGAGTAGATGGTATCTTCGTCGAGGCACACCCAAATCCGCCGGATGCGCTGTGTGATGCCGCCAGCCAGTATTACCTGGACGATCTGGCGGAATTCATTTCGCCACTACTCGATATTCACAAGCTGGTAAGAAAATTGCCGCATTGATCTGAAAGGATCGAAGATGGAATTGTATCTCGACTCAGTCAATTTCGAGGAAGTAGAAGAGGCCTTTAGTCTTGGCTTCCTCTCTGGGCTGACCACCACGCCGACATTCATGCACCGGCAGGGCCTTACCGACATTGACGGTGCGATCGTCAAGCTTTCGAAAATGGTGCCGGAGTTGCAGGTCGAGGCACTCGGTAACACGCACGACGAAATCATCGGCGAAGCGCATCGCCTGCTGGATTTGCCACTGGCGCAAGACCTGGTGTTCAAGGTGCCGATTTCCGAAGTCGGTGTCCGAGCTTGCAACACGCTTACGAAAGAAGGCCACCGTGTCAACGTACACCTCATATTCACGCTAAATCAGGCATACATGGCGATGGCCGCGGGCGCCGCGTTCGTGTGCCCGCTTGCCGGTCGTTTACAGGATGAAGGTCATGATGCCAACGCGCTCTTCGAGCAGTGCGTCAACGTGGTCGAAAAATACAACTATCCGACCAAGGTCATGTTTTCGTCGGTGCGGCACCCTGAGCATGTGCGTCAGGCACTCATATCCGGTGTACATGTCTGCACCGCGCCGTGGGGTGTAATACAGAAACTCTGCGTGAATGCTCTGACAACCGTTGGAACAAATCAGTTCATAGAACATACTCAATTGATGAGGGTCAGGGTCCGCGAAGTATTGCGGGAGATGAATCCCCTGTGCAAACCATCGGATTCCGTTTCCGCCGCCATGATCAAGATGACCGAATCGCGTCTCGGCGCCGTGGGCTTGATCGATGACGATGGAGGCCTGGTGGGCATATTCACCGATGGTGATCTGCGACGAAAGCTGCAGGAACACGGCTCGGACGTTATCAACATGACGCTGGACCAACTCGGCTTCACGCCGAACCCGGTCACGATACCCGCGGACGTTTTCCTATATGACGCGGTCGCAAGATTCGACGAGTCGAAGGTCGATACGATCGTTGCGATGGATGATGAAAAACCAGTCGGCATTCTCGATATTCAGGATATCGTGAAACTGGGCACGCTTGGGCGCGGCTAGTGGATGACTCCATAGAGGAACATTTGCCGGAGGTCCTCGAGAAGTTCACGGCGGTCGGGGGCCGCTTTTTCACCCCGATCGCCGATTTGCGCCGGAAGCTTGACCTGTGCTCCGCGATAGTTTTCGACTGGGACGGCGTTTTCAATACGGGGCGCAAGGAACTGGGCGCGAGCAGTGGTTTCTCCGAGCCGGATTCCATGGGTACAAACATGCTGCGTTACGGGTTATGGCGCAAGCTGGGCAAGCTCCCGTATACGGCGATCATCAGCGGTGAAACGAATGAAACAGCGATCGAATTTGCCAAACGCGAGCGCCTGACCGCTGTCTATACGGGTTTCAAGACCAAACAACAGGTCATCGCGCACTTGTGCGGCGATCATGACCTCGACCCCGGGCAGATCGCGTGCGTATTCGACGATATCAATGATCTTCCGATGGCTGGTCTGTGCGGAATTCGATTCATGGTGCGCCGCGAAGCGAGTCCGCTCATGGCTGACTATGTCGCTCGGCGCGCGCTCTGCGATTACGTTACCGGCGCCGATGCCGACGCATACGCGGTCCGCGAAGTCTGTGAATTACTGCTGGGCTTGATGGGTACTTATGATGAAGTGCTCGATTCCCGGATTTCCCACGACGACGATTATGAAACATATTTCAAAGCACGCCAGGCGGTTGTTACGAATTGTTTTGGGCAGCAGCGCGACACAATCGGTGTCCAGCGGAACTGAGCTGACCCGCCCCCCGTATTGGACCGACACGCTGGTTTACATTCTTGGGGCTCTCGCGGAAGGGACGATCCGCCCGTAGCCCTTCGATTGTGCCGTTCCGGGGTCGTGCGGCGGGGGGTGCGAGGGCATCGCCGCGCCCGCCGCGCCTGGTCGGACGAACTCGCGAAAGCGAGATTTGGATTTATTGGTGCTTGACGAGCCGGCCGGTCACGGTGCGCAGGGATTCGCCGTCGCGAATCACCGAAAACTCGAGGTCCATGCCCGAGCCGGTGACCCTGCGCGCGTAACTCGAAAGTTGGTAGACGCCCCTATTGTCGATCGCGAACAAATAGATGTTCAAAATGTTGCCGTCGATCCGCGCCCAAATGTAGGTACCGCCGGGGCCGGCGCGCGACGCACCCTTGGCCTGGTATATTCCGGGAGCGGTCTCGGCGAAGCTCAAGCGGGTGGTTTTGCGCCGGATATTGGGCTTGTTCGGGGTGCCGCCGCGGCGGAAGACCGTGGTCCAGGAGATGTTGAAACCGTCGGGCGCGCCGGTGATGGTGACGTCGAGGTCCCGGATGGTAACGCCGAAATAAAGGCTGTCGCGGTTCTTGGCGATGGCCGAACCGCCCCACCTGCCGAAGAAGGCCTTGATCGAGACGTCCTGTTCCGCCCCGGCCGGCCGCGCGGCCCCGACAATCAAAAGAACCAAAACGAATCCGAATACGCGCATGGTACGCTCCCTCGTTCTCTCTTATTTGTGGACGCCGGGGACCTGGGAATCGGCGCGCCTCATGGCCACGCCGCCAGCGGCGGCAGGGACATGAAAATCGCCTCGACGTTGCCGCCGGTCATCAATCCGAACCGGGTGCCGCGGTCGTAGATCAGGTTGAACTCGGCGTACCGGCCACGCTTTACGAGCTGCTGCCGGCGCTCCTCGTCGCTCCAGTCCGCCTCCATGTGCCGCCGCACGATCGGCGCGTAGGCGTCGAGGAACGCGCGGCCGACGTCCTGGGTAAAGGCGAAATCCCGCTGCCAATCGCCGGTGTCGAGATTGTCGAAGAAGATGCCGCCGACCCCGCGCGGCTCGTCCCGGTGCTTGAGGTGGAAATATTCGTCGCACCACGCCTTGAAGCGCGGGTAATAGCCAGGATCGTGCGAGTCGCAGGCGGCCCGCAGCGCGGCATGGAACCCTTCCGTGTCCCGCGCATCCGGAACCACGGGCGTCAAATCCGCGCCGCCGCCGAACCAGCTCTTGGTGGTGACCACGTGGCGCGTGTTCATATGCACGGCCGGGACATGCGGCGAGCACATGTGGGCGACCAGCGAGACGCCGCCGGCCCAAAATCGCGGATCGTCGGCCGCGCCGGGAACCTGGTCGCGGAATTCCTCTGAAAACTCCCCGTAAACGGTGGAGACGTTGACGCCCACCTTCTCGAACACGCGCCCGCGCATGACCGACATGACGCCGCCGCCGGAATCCTCGCCCTCTCCGCGCCGCCATTCGCTGCGTTCGAACCGTCCCGGCGCGCGATCGGCGTGGCGCGCGCCGGCGGACAGCTCGTCCTCGATCCTCTCGAACTCGGCGCAAATCGAATCGCGCAGGGATTCGAACCAGGCCTTGGCCCTGGCTTTCGTATCCTCGGGTTTTCCGCCCGCGTTCGGCGCGTTCATCCGGTGTCCCCTGAAAACCGATCCGTCTGCCTGAGCGCTTCGCCCAGCGCCATCGCCGCCGCCACGGCCACGTTGAGCGAGCGCCGGCCGGCCGCCATGGGAATGACCAGACGGGCGTCCACCGCCTGGTGCACCGCCGTCGGCACGCCCCCCGATTCGCGGCCCACCATCAGCGTATCGTCGGGCGCGAAGGCGAATTCCGTATAGCGCACTTCGCCCCGCGTCGTCAGCAGCAACAGCCGGCCCGGGGCGTCCTCGCGGCTCTTCGCGAAGGCGCGCCACGAGGTATGAAGGGAAAGCGCTACGCTGTCGAGATAATCCATGCCGGCGCGCCTCAGGCGGCGGTCGTCGAGCACAAAGCCGCAGGGCTCGATGATATCGACCGCCACGTCCAGACAGGAAGCGAGGCGCATCATGGCGCCGGCGTTCTGCGGAATATCGGGCTCGTAGAGGGCGAGGCGCATGGGCATGGCGATCACGATTGCCGGTATATTTCCATCAGGGACTTTGCAACGGGCGAGAATTCGATTATACCCTGCCGGCCAGTTGACGCACGGGGACTCGGTTCCTAACTGTGACATCGTGACGCGTTTTCCAGTCTTCGGCGCGTACTCAAGTTTGCTTTACCTTTACTCGTTATACCCGACGGCCAAGCCTGCGGCTCCGCGGGCGAAAATCCTGCTAGAGGTCGAGATACATGGCGAATTCGGCGACAGCGGCCAATCCCGGCGGCGCACCCGGCGCCGAGGAGACGCGCCGAGATTTTCTCATACTGACGACCGCCGCGTTCGCCGCGGTCGGCGCCGGCGCAGCGGCTTGGCCGCTGATCGACGTCATGAACCCGGCGGCCGACGTTCTGGCGCTGGCTTCGATCGAGATCGATCTCTCGCCGATCGAAGTGGGGCAGAGCATCACGGTGAAATGGCGCGGCATGCCGGTTTTCGTCCGCCGCCGCACCAAGGACGAGATCGCCAAGGCCAGGGCAGACGACTCGGCCGACCTCAAGGACCCGCAATCCGACAAGGACCGGGCGCCGAAGCCGGAATGGCTCATCATGGTCGGCGTCTGTCCCCATCTTGGCTGCATACCCCTGGGCCAGAAGCCGGGCGATACCAAGGGTGATTTCGGCGGCTGGTTCTGTCCCTGTCACGGATCGCACTACGATACCTCGGGCCGCATCCGCAAGGGACCGTCTCCCACAAACCTGGCCATCCCGGAATACACCTTCCTGGACGACGGCCGGGTCCGTATCGGTTAGCGGGGGGACATAGGATGGCAAACGGCAACGTCCTCGGCGGGTTGATGAAATGGGTCGACCAACGCCTGCCGGTTTTCACCTTCATGGAGCACGAGCTGCGGGAGTACCCGACTCCCCGGAACCTGAGCTACTGGTGGAACTTCGGCTCGCTCGCCGGCATCGTCCTCGTGGTGATGATCGCTACCGGCATCATGCTGGCGATGCACTACGTGCCGCATCAGGACATGGCCTTCGACAGCGTCGAGCGCATCATGCGCGACGTGAACTACGGTTGGCTGCTGCGCTATATCCACATGAACGGCGGCTCGATGTTCTTCATCGTCGTCTACATCCACCTGTTCCGCGGCATGTATTACGGCTCGTACAAGGCGCCGCGCGAGATCCTGTGGTGGCTCGGCGTTATCATCCTGCTGCTGATGATGTCCACGGCCTTCATGGGCTATCTGCTGCCCTGGGGCCAGATGAGCTTCTGGGGTGCTACCGTCATCACCAACCTTTTCTCGGCGGTGCCGCTGGTCGGCGATTTCATCGTCGAATGGCTGCGCGGAGGTTTCGCCGTCGAGAACGCGACTCTCAACCGCTTCTTCAGCCTGCACTACCTGATGCCCTTCGTCATCGTCGGCGTGGTCATGGTGCATCTGGTGGCGCTGCACACGACCCGGTCGAACAATCCGCTGGGTATCGATGCCAAGGGGCCGCAGGACTCGATCCCATTCCATCCCTATTACACGGTGAAGGACAATTTCGGCATCGGCGTCATGTTCATCGTCTTCGCAATATTCGTTTTCTTCGCACCCAACTTTTTCTCCGAGGTCGACAACTACATCCCGGCCAACCCGATGCTGACGCCGCCGCACATCGTGCCGGAATGGTACTTCCTGCCCTACTACGCGATCCTGAGGGCCTTCAACTTCGACATCTGGTTCCTCACGGCCAAGCTTATGGGCGTGATCGCCATGTTCGGCTCGATCCTGGTACTGTTCGTGCTGCCGTGGCTCGATACCTCGAAGGTGCGAAGCGGGCGCTTCCGGCCGATGTTCAAGTATTTCTTCTGGATCCTGTTCGTCGACACCGTGATCCTCGGCATCGTGGGCGGGAACGCGCCGAACGATCTGGTGTTCGACTGGGCCGAAGGGTTCACCTACCTGCATCTCGGCCAGATCACGACCGCGTACTACTTCTTCCACTTCCTCATCCTGTTGCCGATCCTGGGGTTTGTGGAACGCCCGCGCCCATTGCCGCACAGCATCTCCGAGCCGGTGCTCAAGGGTGGCGGCATGGCGGGCGCCGAGGCCGGGGCCAAGCCGATGGAGAAAATCTAATGCGCGGGATCGTTCTTGCCGGTTTTGTCTGCGCGGGCCTGGCCGCAGTCATTTCGGTTCCGATGCACGGCGCCCGAGCCTCGGAATCCGCGGAATTGCCCAGCGTCAACTGGTCGTTCGACGGTATCTTCGGAACATTCGACAAGGCCCAGCTCCAGCGCGGCTTCCAGGTCTATGACGAGGTCTGTTCGAGCTGCCATTCCCTGCGTCTGGTGGCCTACCGCAACCTCGCGGAGATCGGGCTCGACGAGGAGCGTATCAAGGAGATCGCGGCCGAGAAACAGCTTCCGGGTGAGCCCGACCAGGAAGGCGAGCCAACGGAGCGCGACGCGCTGCCGTCCGACAAGTTCGTGCCGCCCTACGGCAACGAAAACGCGGCGCGGGCCGCGAACAACGGCGCGCTGCCGCCGGATCTGAGCCTGATGACCAAGGCGCGCGCCGGCGGCGCGGATTACGCCTATGGCCTCCTCGTCGGTTACGAGGACGAAGCGCCGGAGGGCGTCGAGCTTGCCGACGGCATGGCCTACAACCACGTCTTTCCCGGCAACCAGATCGCCATGCCGAAGCCGCTCGACGACGAAGCGGTGGAATACGAGGACGGTACCGAGGCGACCATGGACCAGCATGCCAAGGATGTCACCGCCTTCATGGTCTGGGCGGCCGAGCCCGAGCTGGAGACCCGCAAGCGCATGGGTATCAAGGTGGTGCTGTTCCTGATCGTGCTCACCGCGCTGCTCTACGCGGTCAAGCGCAAGGTCTGGGCCGACCTGCACTAGGGTGTGGACTCATAGATGGTTACGGCGCTGGTTTGGCGAGGATGACCCAGGGTTAGGAGCGAGGCCGCTGGACATGCCTGAGCATATTCAAGGCCGAGCGACGCGGGCCTGGGCCATCCTCGCCAAATCCGAG
>CBDVDY010000062.1:0-12772 GCA_965372875.1 uncultured Alphaproteobacteria bacterium
TCCAACACGACGGCGCCGCCGGCGCGGCCGACCGCCTGCATGCCCAGCGAGCCGAAAAGGTAAGGCAACAGCCCGCCGATAAACAAGCCGATGACGACGAACGGATTTTGCAGCGTGAAGTTCACCTCCAGGTCCGGAAAATAGTGGCCTACGTCCTCGGTATAGGCGGCGAACAGGACCAGCGCGGCGAGACCGGCCGAACCGATCGCATAGCCTTTGGTCACCGCTTTGGTGGTGTTGCCCACGGCGTCGAGCAAGTCGGTTGTTTTCCGCACGTCCGCGGGCAGGTCCGCCATTTCGGCAATGCCGCCGGCGTTGTCGGTAACCGGCCCGTACGCGTCGAGCGCGACGATCATGCCGGCGAGCGCCAGCATCGTCGTCGCGGCGAAGGCGATGCCCAGAAGCCCGGCGCTCATGTAGGCGACGATGATGCCCGCGCAGATCACCAGCACCGGCAGGGCCGTCGCTTCCATCGACACGGCCAGCCCCTGGATAACGTTGGTGCCGTGCCCGGTGGTGGAGGCCTGCGCCACGCTTTGGACCGGGCGGTAATCCGTGCCGGTGTAGTATTCGGTGATCCAGACGAGCAGGCCCGTCACCGCAAGTCCCACCAGGGCGCAATAGAAGAGGTGCCGGCCCTCGAAGCCGAGGTTGCCGATCTCCCCGGTGAAGCCGAACATCCGCCAGATCACGATGCCCACCAGGACCGCCGAGATGACACCGCTGACGATCAACCCCTTGTACAGCGCACCCATGATGTTGTTGCCGGCGCCGAGGCGGACGAAGAAAGTACCGATCACCGAGCCGATGATGCAGACCGCGCCGATCACCAACGGCAGCAACATCAGCGTGTCGCGAAGTTCGGCGGAGCCGGCGGTGAAGATTGCGCTCAACAGCATGGTCGCCACCACGGTCACCGCGTAGGTCTCGAACAGATCGGCGGCCATGCCGGCGCAGTCGCCCACATTGTCACCGACGTTGTCGGCGATCACCGCCGGGTTGCGCGGGTCGTCCTCGGGAATGCCGGCCTCGACCTTGCCGACGAGGTCGGCGCCCACATCGGCGCCCTTGGTGAATATCCCGCCGCCGAGGCGGGCGAAGATAGAGATCAGCGAGGCGCCGAAGGAGAGCGCGACCAGCGCTTCCAGAATCGCGCGGATGCCATCCTCCGATCCCGGATCCATCCAGCCGCGCAGGATCATGTAATACCCCGCCACGGCCAGCAGCCCCAGGCCCACCACCAGCATGCCGGTCACGGCGCCGGACCGGAAGGCGATCGAGAGCGCCGGCGCCAAGCCCTGGCGCGCCGCCTCGGCGGTGCGTACGTTGGCGCGGACCGAGACGTTCATGCCGATATATCCGGCGGCCGCCGACACGATGGCGCCGATGAAATAACCGATGGCCGCGGGCAGGCCGAGGATCGCCCCCAGGATGATGCCGATAATCACGCCCACCACGGCGATTGTCGCGTATTGCCGGTTCAGATAGGCGCGTGCGCCCTCCTGCACGGCGCCGGCGATCTCCTGCATTCGCTCGGTACCCGCGGCGGCCGCGAGCACGGTTCGGGTCGCGAACATGCCATAAGCCAGGGCGAGCACGCCGCAGGCGAGCACAAACCAGTAAAGTCCAGACATTCGTGATTTACCCTTCGTGATGAACCCTGACGGGCGCCGCCGGAATGCGGGCTAGAACCGTGGCGTTCTCGCCACAAGCGGCGGCGAAAAGCCGCGCGGACCATGCCAGAATTCACCCCGCCGCGCAACCATGTCGGCGCGCGCCAAAACGGCCAGATCAGACCGGCCGGCCGGCCCCCGGGGATCGGGCGCGCCGGTCTCAGAACCGATGGATGGACGCTCCCTGCACAAGGACGGCGCGAACTATTTTCCTGCCGAGAACTTGTGTGCTGCTTTCCAAGAGGAGTTTCTTGACGCCCCGGAGTTTAATCGTGCGCAGGATGTCCCTGTGGCGATCGACGTATTGCTTGAGATCGAGGAGAAAGGCGTGGCGCAACCGCGGCAGGGCTTCGATCACGGCGTCTCGCTCGTCCTCCGAATACAGTTCCAACATTACCATAAACGTGATCTGTCCCCGTATTCGAGCGTCGCGGACAACGGGGATGTTCATCGGGTCGAGCTCGAAGAAGCTCTGACTACTCTCGATTTCCGGTCCCGCTTTACCCTCGAAATTCGATTTGACCTGTGCCAGCGCCGGCCCGCCCGCGAGCGCGAACCACAGAAAAACGATCAACGAAGCGAGGGTGAAGTTCGACATACCACACGTCCCATATTGCCGGAGCAAGCATGGCCCGGGAGCGTGAACATCGCGTAAACGGGGGCTGGGCCCGCGCTCTAAAAATGGCTGAAACCGGACGAATCGAGCGGTATTTCATTTCCGGATTCGTCTTGCGCCCGCACGCCTTTCTCGGACGTAATCCGGCCGATTTCGGTAAGCGGCAGATCGAGCGAAAGGGCCAGCGAGGACACCTCCGCCGCCGCGCCGGCGGCCGCGGTAAACAGGAGTTCATAATCGTCGCCGCCCGCCAGGACCGCGCGCCGCAAATCCGGGTCGGCCGCCAGCGCCGCCGACGCCGCCTCGGACAAAGGCACCTGCCGCGCGTCGATAATCGCGCCCACGCCCGAGCTCTCCGCGATGTGCCCAAGATCGGCGACCAGCCCATCCGAGACGTCGATGGCGGCATGGGCAAGGCCGGCAAGCGCCGCGCCAAGCGCCAGGCGCGGCTCCGGCAACTGGTACCGCCCGGCGAGCGCGCGCCGCTGGGCTTCGGAGAGATTGTCGAGCCGGCCCTCGAGCGCCGCGAGCCCCAGCGCGCCATCGCCGACGGTACCGGAAACGTACACCGCGTCGCCCACGCGCGCGCCGGCCCGGCGCAACTCGGCCCCGGCCTTGACCTCGCCCAGCGCCGTCAGGGAAAACGTCATCGGGCCCGGAGACGCGACCGTGTCGCCCCCCAGCAACGCCACGCCGAATATCTCCTGATCCTCGGCCAGTCCGCCGGCGAACGCCTCGATCCAGCCGGACTCGGTCGCCGGCGGCAGCATGACGGACAGCAAATAGCCCAACGGCCGCGCGCCCATTGCCGCGAGGTCCGACAGGTTGACGCGAAGCAACTTGCGCGCCACCAAGGAGGCGGGGTCGCGGTCGCGGAAATGCACGCCGGCGACCATCGCGTCGACCGTCGCCACCAACCGGCAGCCGGCCGCGACGTCGAGGATTGCGGCATCGTCGGTAAGCCCGAATGCGTCGGGATTGTCACGCGCCAAGGGCGCGAAGACGCGCGCGATCAGCGCGAACTCATCCTGGATCCGATGCCTGCTCACGCGACGGGGGCTCCATCTCCACCGGGCGCACGACCCGGGCCAGCCGGTCGAGAACACCGTTGACGAAACCGGGCTCCTTGTCCTCGAAGAATGCGTGCGCGACGTTGACATATTCGTTGATGACGACCTTTGGCGGTGTCCCGATTTCGGCCGTGAGTTCCCAGGCGCCGGCGCGCAAGATGGCCCGCAACACGGCGTCCAGCCGGTCCAGCGCCCAGCCCTCGGCGAGCGCCGACGCGATCATGGTGTCGAGCTCCTCGCACCGCGCCTCGGCGCCGCGCACGATGTCGGTGAACCGCGCCTTGTCGAATTTCGGCGGCGCCGGGCCTTCCTCGTTCTCCGAGGCGCGGTGCCGCAAAAACTCGGTCAAGGCGCGCTCGGCCGATATACCGGTCAGATCGATCTGATAAAGCGACTGCACCGCGGCCAGCCGCGCGGCGGACCGTCTCTCCCCTTGGCCGGATGACTTGCCCGCCGCGGGCGTTGACCCGGCCGCCATTTCTATCTCGGGTAAAGGTTGAAGTGGCGCTTGTGCTCGAGCATGGCGAGGCATGCGGTGACGGCGGCGGCGCCCTTGTTGCCCTGATCGACGGCGGCGCGGGCCATCGCCTGTTCATGATCGTCGACGGTCAGAACGCCCATGCCCAACGCCAGGGTGAACTCGACAACGACATCCTGGAGGCCGCCGATGCACGCGCGGGAGACATAATCGAAATGCTGGGTCTCGCCCCGGATGACGCAACCGAGCGCCACATAGCCATCGAAACGGCGCCGGGCCGAGGCAAACTGCTTGCCGCGAATTACATACTTGATCAACGCGGGAATCTCGAACACGCCTGGAACGGCAAAGCGCTCGTAACTCACGCCCGCGCCTTCGAGCGCCTGCACGGCGCCGGCCGCCAGTTCGTCGGCGACGTCGTCGTAGAACCGGGACTCGACAATCATGATGTGTGGTGCGTCGGCCATTTCTTACTCCACAAGGGGGATGGGTCGGCGTTCCGCGATTTTGAGCCCGTGCCCTTCGAGGCCCACGATCGTACGATCGGTGTTGGAAAGCAGGATCATATCGCGAATACCAAGATCGAGCAAAATCTGCGCGCCAACGCCGTAGTCGCGCAAATCCGGCACCTTTGCCTTGCCGTCGTCGCCCCGGCGCGCGCGTACGCCCTCCGACAGGGACGTGGCCCAGGGCTCGCGGATCAGCACAACGACGCCGCGCCCTTCCTCGCCGATCAATTCCATCGACTTTTGCAGTTCGCCCACGCGGCCGCTCACGGTGTCGCCCAAGAGGTCGCGAAAGACCGACAGCGCATGCATGCGTACCAGGACCGGCTCGGGCGTCGTGATATCACCCTTGATCAGCGCCAAATGCTCGGCATAGGCCGCGGTGTTGACGTAGACCAACGTGCGAAACTCGCCGCCAAAGCGGCTCTGGAAAACCGTCTCGGCGGTACGCTCGACGATGCGGTCGTTGCGCCGGCGGTAGGCGATCAGGTCGGCGATGGTGGCGATCTTGAGGCCGTGGAACTGGGCGAACTTGATCAGGTCCGGCATGCGCGACATGGTACCGTCCTCGTTCATGATCTCGCAGATCACGCCCGAAGCATTGAGCCCGGCAAGCCGCGCCATGTCGACCGCCGCCTCGGTATGGCCGGCGCGCACCAGCACGCCGCCAGGCCGCGCCACCAGCGGAAACACATGCCCCGGCGCGACGATGTCCTCGCGCTGCTTGGTCGGATCGATGGCGACCGCGACGGTATGCGCCCGGTCCGAAGCCGATATACCGGTGGAAATGCCCTCGCGGGCCTCGATCGAAACGGTGAACGCGGTCTCCAGGCGCGACTGGTTCTGCCGCGCCATCAGCGGCAGGCCAAGCTCTTCGACGCGCTCGGTTGTGAGCGCCAGGCAAATCAAGCCGCGGCCATGCTTGGCCATGAAGTTGATCGCGTCGGGCGTCGCCATCTGGGCCGGAATCACCAGATCGCCCTCGTTCTCGCGGTCCTCGTCATCGACCAGGATGAACATGTGGCCGTTGCGCGCCTCGTCGATGACCTCGTCGATACTGGACAAATAGCTGTTGCGCACGATCATTCCTTTTCAAGCCGGCGGGAAACGTAGCGCGCCAGAACGTCGACTTCCAGGTTTAAGCGGTCGCCGGCGACCCGCTCGCCGAAGGTCGTGCGCGATTGGGTGTGCGGAATGATATTGACGCCGAACCGCGTGCCCTGGGTTTCGTTGACCGTGAGCGAGACGCCGTCCAGCGCCACCGACCCCTTGACGGCGATGAAGGAGGCGAGCTCCGGCGGCGTCTCGACGACGAAGCGCAGGCTGCCGCTTTCGGGTTCGCGCGAGACGATCCGGGCCGTGGCGTCGACATGGCCGGTAACCATGTGCCCGCCCAATTCGTCGCCGATCCGGAGCGGCCGCTCGAGATTGACTTGCGTACCGACTCTCCAGTCGCCGAGCGTGGTGCGGTCCAGGGTCTCGGCCGAGACGTCGGCGGCGAACCATCCGGCCCCCTTCTCGACCACGGTCAGGCAGGCGCCGGAGCAGTCGATCGACGCGCCGATATCGATCGTCGCGGTCTCGTAGCCGGTTTCGAAGACCAGGCGCGTATCGGCGCCGGCCGCCGCGCGCCCGACCTCCCGCACCGCGCCCAGGTCGGTGATGATGCCCGTGAACATAGGTCTAACCTATGGAGCTCTGCGATAGGTTTCCAGCACGTCATCCCCGGCCCGGCGGGTTTCCTCGCGCACGAAGGAAGGCGCGTCCGCGAGTTGCCCGATGCCGAGGGCGGCGGGCATCGGCACGCCGTCGCCACCGATCAGCCGGGCGGCCCGGAACCAGGCGAGCCGGTCGACCAGATCCGCCGCCAGCAGGCTGGCGGCGAGCGCGCCGCCCCCTTCGGCCAAGATCCGGGTCAGGCCGCGCCGTCCAAGCGCGGCCAGCGCCGCCGCCGGATCGGGCCGGCCATCGCCGCCGGCCGCAACCTCGATCACCTCGACCCCGCGCTCGGCCAGCGCCGCCGCCCGATCCTCTGGGGCTCCCTCGCGGGTGACGGCCCAGACCGGCGCGGCGCCGGCTCCCCGCGCCAGGCGCCCATCGAGGGGCAAACGCAGCTTACTGTCCATTACGACGCGCACCGTCGGCCGGGCCGGCAGGCCGGGCAGCCGGCAAGTCAGCTCCGGATCGTCGGCCAGCACCGTGCCGATTCCCACCATCACCGCGTCGTGTCTGGCGCGTAGCGCGTGCGCCCAGCGCCGCGCCGTCTCGCCCGTGATCCATTTGCTTTCGCCCGCGGCGGTGGCAATCCGGCCGTCGAGCGTGGTCGCGGCCTTCAGGGTAAGCATCGGTCGGCCGCCGCCCGCGCGTTCGAGATATCCTTGGTTGAGCGCGGCGGCCTCGCCGGCCAAAACGCCCGTGGCGATATCGATTCCGGCCGCCCGCATCGCCGCCACTCCCTTGCCCATAACCCGCGGGTCCGGATCCTCGAACGCAATCACGGCGCGGGCGATTCCGGCCTCGATCAAGGCGGTGCTGCATGGCGGCGTCTTGCCCTGGTGGCCGCACGGCTCGAGCGTGACGTAGGCGGTCGCACCCCTGGCCGCGGCGCCGGCGCGGGCCAGCGCCTCGGTCTCGGCGTGCGGTCGCCCGCCCGGCTGGGTCCAGCCGCGCCCGACCACGCGGGCATCCCGCCCGCCTTCCGGCGCCACCAGCACGCACCCCACGGCGGGGTTGGGCCAGACATTGCCGAGGCCGCGCCGGGCCAGTGTCAGCGCCGCGCGCATATGCGCGGTGTCGGCCGCCGCTTGCCGGAATGGGTCAGTCGTCGCGTTCGCCACTCAGCGTTCCCACGAACTCCTCGAAATCCTTGGCCTCGCGGAAGTTGCGATAGACCGAGGCGAAACGCACATAGGCCACCTGATCGAGGCCGGCGAGCGCGTCCATCACCATCTCGCCGATCACCTCGGACGGGATATCGCTTTCGCCCGTGCTTTCGAGCCGGCGAACGATGCCGTTGACGATGCGCTCGATGCGCTCCGGGTCCACCGGGAGCTTGCGGCAGGCGGTGATCAACGAGCGCGCCAGCTTGTCCCGGTCGAAGGGCGCGCGCTGGCCGGCCTTCTTGATCACCGTCAGGTCGCGCAGCTGCACCCGCTCGAAGGTGGTGAACCGCGAGCCGCAGCCAGGACAGTAGCGCCGGCGCCGAATGGCGGCGGCGTCCTCGGTGGGCCGCGAGTCCTTGACCTGGGTATCCTCGTTTCCGCAAAACGGGCAGCGCATGCTTCGATCCCCCCTAGTGTCCTGCCCCGGAAATTCGTAGCACGAATTTTCGGGACGAGTAGGCCACTAACTATTTGATTCTAGTGTGATTCAGATCCCAAATTTCGTCACATCAATGTGACGAACTTCAGAACCATCACACTAGGGCCGGCGTCGCTACATTCCCGGATAGACCGGGAACCGCCGGCACAGTTCATTGACCCGTTCGCCCACCGCCGTTTCGGCGGCGGCGTTGTCCTCGCCCGAGCCCATCAGCCCGTCCAGCACCTGGCCGATCAACCGGCCGACCAGGCGAAACTCGTCCGTACCAAAGCCGCGCGACGTCGCCGCCGGCGAGCCCAGCCGGATGCCCGACGTGACCGTCGGCTTTTCCGGATCGAACGGGATGGCGTTCTTGTTGCAGGTAAGTCCCGCGCGTTCCAGGCTGGCCTCGGCTGCCTTGCCGGTGAGCCCCTTGGGCCGCAAATCGACCAGCATCAGGTGGGTGTCGGTTCCGCCCGAGACGATGTCCAGGCCCTGCTTCGCGAGCTCGTCCGCGAGCGCCGCGGCGTTCTCGACGACGGCCCGCGAGTAAGCCTTGAAGTCGGGCCGCAACGCCTCGCCGAAGGCCACCGCCTTGGCCGCGATTACATGCATCAGCGGCCCGCCCTGGGTGCCCGGAAAGATGGCCGAGTTGAACTTCTTGCCGAGGTCCAAATCGTTGGCCAGGATCATGCCGCCGCGCGGCCCGCGCAGGGTCTTGTGGGTCGTCGTGGTCACCACGTCGGCGAACGGCAGCGGGCTCGGATGGACCCCGGCCGCGACCAGTCCGGCGAAATGCGCCATGTCGACCAGCAAATACGCACCGACATCGTCGGCTATTTCCCGGAAGCGCTCGAATTCCAAGAACCGCGGATAGGCCGAGCCGCCGGCGACGATGATTTTGGGCTGGTGCTCGCGCGCCAGCGCCGCCAGCGCGCCGTAATCGATGCGGGCGTCCTCGCGGCGCACACCGTATTGCACCGCGTTGAACCATTTGCCCGAAAGGTTGGGCGCGGCGCCATGGGAGAGATGGCCGCCCGCCGCCAAGGACATGCCCAGCAAGGTGTCGCCCGGCTGGAGCAGCGCCAAATAAACCGCGCCGTTGGCCTGGGCGCCGGAATGCGGCTGCACGTTGGCGTAGGCGCAGCCGAACAGCGCCTTGGCCCGTTCGATGGCCAGCGATTCGGCGATGTCGACATGCTCGCAACCGCCGTAATAGCGCCGGCCCGGATAGCCCTCGGCGTATTTGTTGGTCAGTACCGTGCCCTGGGCTTCGAGGACCGCCCGCGAGACGATGTTCTCGGAGGCGATGAGCTCGATCTGATCCTGCTGGCGGGCGAGCTCGGCGCGTACCGCGCGATGGATAGCGGGATCGGCGGTGGCGAGGGAGGCGTCGAAAAACGCGTTCTTGGCGGGCTGATCCGTGACGCTGTCGGGAGGGGACATGGGGTTCGGTCTCTATTCTATGTTCTATGTTGCTCTCTATATTGCGGGCCGCCCAATCGCGGTTCAGGACATTTTATCCACGCGCCGCTGGTGGCGGCCCCCCTCGAACTCGGTAGCCATAAAAACCTTCAGGCAGTCCGTGGCGACTTCGGCGTCCACCAGGCGGGCGCCCAGCGCGAGCACGTTGGCGTCATTGTGCTGGCGGGCCAGCCGCGCCGACCGGGTATCGTGACAGGGCGCCGCGCGCACCTCGCGGTACCGGTTTGCGGCGATGCTGATGCCGATGCCGCTGCCGCAGACGAGCACCCCCTTGGCCGCCTTTCCCGCGCCGATGGCTTTGGCCAATGCTTCGGCGTAATCGGGGTAATCGACGCTTTCCGGGCCGCTCGTGCCAAGATCGAGAACCTCGTACCCCATCTCGCCGAGCTCCCTGGCGAGGCGGGATTTGAGCTCGAATCCGGCATGGTCGGCGGCGACGGCAACAACTTCACGCGACATATTGGGGCCCCGTGGGCGGACAATGGCAAATACGCGCCGAGCATACCAAATATCGCTGGTGCCCGCCAGCATGCCACAATTTGTCGGTATATCCGTCCGCCGCCATGCTGGCAAGGCCGATCGCGGGCGCGACCGGGCCGGCGAATCGACCGCGTGTGCCCGTTGGCCGTCCGCAAACCTGTGCAAATGCTTGGATAAACCTATATTGACACGCAAAAAAGGAAACTTGGAAACTCCTGTATGTATCTTTGTGTATACATTTCCAAAGGTTAAGACGGAATTTTACAAATAGGGAGTAGGAGGCGTCCTGAATTTGCCGTTTTTAATAGTGAATTCAACGCATCAATAAACGAATATTGTTGGAGATTTACTCCAGAATTGACTTGAAAATCAATTCATGCAATTACATAGTCATGGTAAGGTAACTCCAACAATAACATTATTAGATATAGGTGTGCGGAATGAGCGAGGAAAACGTGAAGAAGGTTACGGAAGAAGATATGCTGCGGATGACCACGGAAGTTGTCTCCGCTTACGTCGGCAACAACATGCTGGCGCCGGCTCAGATTCCGGACGTGATCAAGACGGTCTTTGGCTCGCTGGCGGATTTGAGCGCCCAGGGCCGTGCCGGCGATCAGGAGCCGCTCAAGCCGGCCGTGCCGATCCGCCGTTCGATCACGCCGGATTTCATCATTTGTCTCGAGGACGGCAAGAAGCTGAAGATGCTGAAGCGCCACCTCAGGACGAACTATGGGATGACGCCGGACGAGTACCGGGCGAAATGGAGCTTGCCGGCCGATTATCCGATGGTTGCGCCGAACTACGCCAAGCAGCGCTCGGAGTTCGCCAAGCGCATTGGCCTTGGCCGCAAGACCCAGGGTCGCCGCAAGAAGGCTTCGTAAGTCCGGCTGGGAGGCGCGCAGGGGCGCCGTTGGCCCGCGGGAGACCGCGGGCGCGAGCCCTGTCACGCCGCAAATCCTGGAGCGGATTCGGATCGAAGCAAGAAAAAGGCCCGGCGGAATTACCCGCCGGGCCGATTTTCGTTGGAACGGCTGTTCCGGTTTGGCGGCTTACTGCTCCGCGTACTTGCCGTTCTTCCAAACGTACCAGACGTACTCGGGATCCTTGACGTCGCCCCTGTTGTCCATGTTCAACGTACCGATAACGGTGCTGAACGAGCTACCGCGGATCGCCTTGGAGACCTTGGCCATGTCGAGCGAGCCGGCCTTCTTGGCGGCCTGCGCCCAGACCTGAATGGCGGCATAGGTGTAAAGCGTATAGCCCTCGGGCTCGTAGTTGGCCTTGCGGAAGGCATCGACCACGGCCTTGGCCTCGGCTTTCTTGCGCGGGTCGGGCTGGAACGTCATCAGCGTGCCCTCTCCCGCCGGCCCGGCGATCTTCCAGTACTCATCGGTGACCAGCGCGTCACCCGAGACGAGCTGCGGCTTGTAGCCCATCTCGTTTGCCTGGCGGATCATCAGCGCCGCCTCGGTGTGGTAACCGCCGACGTAAAACGCGTCGATACCCGCGGCCTTCATTTTGGAAACCAGCGCCGAATAGTCCTTTTCGTTCGCGGTGTAGGCCTCGTACATGGCCTCCTTGCCACCGGCCGCGCGCAGGTTCTTCAGGGTCTCGTCGGCGAGGCCCTTACCATAGGCGGTCTTGTCGTGCAGGATCGCGATCTTCTTGCCCTTGAACTTGGAGGCCAGGAACCGGCCGGCGACGATGCCCTGGGCGTCGTCACGGCCGCACACGCGGAAGACGTTGATCCAGCCCTTCTTGACCGCATTCTCGGTCAGCGCCGGGTTGGTCGAGGCCGGCGAGATCTGCAGGATGCCCTCGTCCGCGTAGACCGACGAGGCCGGAATCGAGGAGCCGGAGCAGAAGTGACCGGCGACCAGCGCCACGCCGGCGGAAACCAGCTTGTTGGCCACCGCGACCGCCTGTTTCGGATCGCAAGCGTCGTCTTCGACCGTGCCGATTATCTTCTGGCCGAGAACGCCGCCCGCCGCGTTGATGTCGGCGACCGCCTTCTCCAAGCCTCGTTTCATCTGCTCGCCAAACGCGGCGTACGGACCCGTCATCGGGCCCACCGTGGCGATCTTTATGTCCGCCTTGGCGCCGGCGAACGATACAACCGACATCGCCGCCGCGGCGAGCAGGGTTACTTTCAACTTCGACATCGCATAAACCCTCCCTGGTTTGCGAGATATGCGGCTGCCCCACCCCGGCGCAGCCGGCCATGACTTTCCGTCGCGGATTCGCGACATGGCGCGTACTCTAGCACGGTCGGCGGCACTGTGAAACACCTGCCCCAAGGCCCGGAAAACTACTGTTTTTCCACTATCGCGGACGCCTTTCCCGCCAGCTGAACAGACCCGTCCGCTCGTATAGCCAGGGATACTGCGCGGTCATTCTTCGCGCTTTATTCAACTGAAAGGCGAACAAGCCGATTATGATCAGGACCACCGTATCGACCACATAGCCGGAGACCAACATGCCCTCGCCCTGGAACAGGCCCCAGGTCAGGAACCGATCGGGGAAACCGAGCAGGACGCAATAGGCCGGGACCTGCCACATCGGCTTCCAGCCCTTGGCCACCGCCTGACCGGTCGTGTAGGCGGCGAATCCCATGATCACCACGGTAATGCCGATGAATACCGGAAGCGTCGTGCCAATCAGCCCAATCATCGCATCCAGCGCCCCCTTGCCGCCTCAACCGCCCTCGAGGTAGGCCGCCCGGACCTCCTCGTTCTCCAAAAGCTCCTTGCCCCCGCCCGACATAACGATACGGCCGTTCGCCATGACATAGCCGCGATGCGCCAGTTTGAGGGCGTGATACGCGTTCTGCTCGACCAGGAACACGGTCACGCCCTGTTCGTCGTTGATCTTGCGAATTTGCCGGAAAATGTCCCTCACCAGAATCGGCGCCAAGCCAAGCGACGGCTCGTCGAGCAGCAACAGGCGCGGCTTACTCATCAGAGCCCTTCCGATGGCCAGCATCTGCTGCTCGCCGCCCGAGAGCGTACCGCCGCGCTGATTCTTGCGTTCGCGCAGCCGCGGGAACAGCTCGAACACCTTCTCGGCTTCGTCCTCGTAGTTTTCGGGATCGCCCGTAATCGCTCCGAGCTGCAGGTTTTCGAGCACGGTCATGCGCGGGAAGATGCGCCGTCCCTCGGGCGCCT
>CBDVDY010000063.1:0-12755 GCA_965372875.1 uncultured Alphaproteobacteria bacterium
GGACGAACCCGCAAAGCCGTCCTATGGGTACCATATGTTGGATTCTTACCACTAGAAGTCGAATACTTCCTCCGGGCTATCGGTCAGTTCGATCAGCGCGGCGCGCAATTTCCTGAGCGCCCGGCTCTCGATCTGGCGGATACGTTCCTTGCTCACCCCGAAGCTTTCGCCGATCTCGGCCAGGGTGATGCGGCGCTCGCCCAAAAACCGATGGCTGATGATGTGTCGTTCGCGCGGGCTGAGGCTGGACAGCGCCTTCTTGATCCACGCCGACCGCGCGGCGCCGTCGCGCTCGCGGACCGTAATCTCCTCCGGCGACGGGTCATCGGCGGCGATCAGGTCCTGCAGTTGGAGAGCATCCCCTTCGCCGACCGTGACGTTCAGCGACTGGTCCGGGCGCGAAAGATAGATTTCCATCGCCGTCACCTCCTCGACGCCGGTGTTCAGGACGCGAGCGATGTGCTCGCGGGCGTCCGCGGTCAGGTGTCCGTCGAACCCGGTATCCTGCTGCGCCCGCATCCGGCGCACGCCGAAAAACAGGCGTCGCCGTTGCGGCGTGGTCGTGGCGCGCACCATCGATGCGTTGTGCAGGACGAAATTTTGCACCGCGGCCATGATCCACCAGGTTGCATAGGTGGAAAATCGCACCCCGCGCTCGGGGTCGAACCGCTCGGCGGCCTGCATCAACCCGACATTGCCCTCCTGGATCAAGTCGGCGAGCGGCAGCCCGGAGCCCTTGAACCCGGAGGCGATACGCACCGCCAGGCGTGCGTGGCTGGCCGTCAACTCATGCAGGGCCGCCTCGTCACGCTCGTGCAGCCAGCGCCGGGCCAGATCGCATTCGTGCTCGCGTTCCAGCATCGGCAAATTCATGGTCGCCGAGATGAACCGTCGGTCGGTGTTGGAAACGCTTGTGGATTTCGCCAACGAATTGGCCTCCCGGTTCTCTTGTCGTCGACGGCGGGGCGGCGCGCCCGCCTCCAGCCCGGTTGACTAATAGTGAGTCGAAATTATATCCGGTCTATGAGGTGACGGCAAGGGTAATATCGACTCGCTATTAGTGCAATTCGGCGGCCATACCTATCCTTTTGGATGATGGCATGTGGCGGCCGGCGGATTAGTTTGGCGTGAGTCGCTTGGGCTGGAGACGATGGGAAATACGGTGGCGGAATCTAGGCAGTTGGCCGATCTGATCGATCGCGTTTCACGCGCGGTTCAGCGCGTGCAGTACGCTGGCGGCCTCAATCCCGCGCAATGGGAGGCGCTACGCTATATCGCCCGGGCCAACCGCTATTCCCGCTCGCCGAGCGCGGTGGCGGAATATCTGGGCACCACCAAGGGAACGGCGTCGCAGACGCTGAAGGCGCTCGTGCACAAGGGGTGCATCGCGCGCAAGGCGGGAGCGGGCGACAGGCGCGCGGTCGAGCTCGTGCTGTCGGAGACCGGCGCGGCGATGCTCGAGAACGATCCGTTGGACCGGATCGGCAGTGCCGTGCGGGAGATCTCGGACCAGCTCTCGGGAATGAACGCGGCGTTCGGCCAGCTGTTGCGGCGCCTCCAGGAAGGGAGCGGGTTTCGCGAATTCGGGTTGTGTGGCGAGTGCCGGCGCCTGTGCCGCGAATGCGCCCAAACCGAGGCGAACGGGCCGCACCTGTGCGGCGTTACCGGCGAGGCCCTGAACCGCGAGGAAGTCGGCCAGATCTGCGTCAACTTCGAAGGTTAGCGCGCTCTCCAGGGTCCTGATATCGGCGCCAGCCCACTTTCGCGCCCGTATTGACCCTCCACCCGCCATCGGCCTACCGTGGCCGTGGAATCGGGCCAGGAGGGGAATCGAAGTGGCTGCCAAGGGTGACGACGCGGCCGGCGGCCGCGGTTGGGAAGACCGCCGGGCCGAACTGCTGCGGGCCGTCGACCGGCACATGGTGCGGTACGTCGGCGATTTTCCGTCTTTCTTCGTCGAACGCGGAGAGGGCTGTTACATCCAGGACGACAGCGGGCGCCGCATCCTCGATTTCACCTCGGGCCAGATGTGCGCGACGCTCGGCCACAACCACCCGGACGTGGTCGCCGCCATCGGGCGGAGCTGCGAGACCCTCATTCATTCGTTCAGCTTCATGCTGCCGCCGAACGTGGTCGAGCTCGCCCGCGAGCTCGCCGCGCTGCTGCCGCCCGGGTTGCAGAAATCCATGCTGCTCAACACCGGCAGCGAATCGAACGAGGTGGCGCTGCGCATGGCCAAACTCACCACCGGCCGGTACGAAGTGGTGGCCTTCGCCAATTCCTTCCACGGCCTGACCGGCGGCGCCGGAGCCAGCACCTATTCGACCGGACGAAAGGGATACGGACCGGCCATGCCGGGCGCGCTGGCGATCCCGGCGCCGCACGCCTATCGCTGTCCGATCCGCCACTGTGCCGGGACCTGCGATATGAGCTGCCTCGAGGCCGGGTTCGATCTGGTCGACAGGCAGTCGACCGGCAATCTGGCCGCCATGATCGCCGAGCCGATCATCAGCACCGGCGGCATGGTGATCCCGCCGCCGGGCTATTTCCCGCGGCTCAAGGAGCTGTGCGAGGCGCGCGGCATGCTGCTGATCCTCGACGAGGCACAGACCGCGTTCGGCCGCGTCGGCGGCAACTTTGCCTTCGAGCAGGACGGCGTGGTGCCCGATTTCCTGACCCTCTCGAAGACGCTGGGCGGGGGCCTGCCGCTGGCGGCCACGGTCACCAGCGCCGAGATCGAGGAGGATTGTTACGACAAGGGATTCGTACACGTGACCTCGCATGTCTCCGACCCGTTGCCGGCGGCGGTCGGCCTGGCGGTGCTCGAAGTGCTGGCGCGCGACCGCCTGGCCGAGCGCGCCCAATCGATCGGCAAGCGCCTGGGCGAGGGACTGGCGGATTTGCACCAACGCTACGAAGTGATCGGCGACGTGCGCGGGCGCGGCATGATGTGGGGGGTCGAACTGGTCAAGGACCGCAAGAGCCGCGCTCCCAACCCCGAGCTCGGCCACGTCGTCACCCAGCGCTGCCTGGAGTTGGGCCTGTCGATGAACATCGTCAGCCTGCCGGGCCTGGCCAGCGTCTGGCGTATCGCCCCGCCGCTGATCGCCGGCGAAGCCGAGATCGACGAGGGAATTGCGATCATGGACGAGGCGATCCGCGATTCGCTGTAGCCTGAACGGGCGGAGGGTCAAAATTGGGCCACATTTGTGCTCTATTGGTTTCGGAAATCGACCCTTATATCTGTATTAATCCGTAATATTTTCAGATGGTTACAGGAACCAACGCATCTTGTTTATGAATAGGTTCGAAGCGGTTCTGTCGGCCCTCTCGACCGCCGCGGTGATGATATTGTTGCAGATTCCCGGCGCGGCGGACGATCCGCTGCACGCCGAGTTGCGCTGCGTCACCGAGAACGTGGTGCGCGAGGCCGCCGGCGAATCCTTCAGCGGCCAGGCCGCCGTGGCCGCGGTGACCCTGGCCCGCCGCAACGATCCGCGCTGGCCGGCCAAGCTGTGCGGCGTGGTGCACGAGCGCAAGGCGTTCTCGTGGACGCTTTTGAAGCGCAAGCGGCCGCTCGGGGAGGACGAGTGGACGCGGGCGAAGCTTGCCGTGGCCGCCGCGATGGCCGGATGGGAGCCATGCCCCGGCGCGCTCTGGTATCACCGCGCAGACGTTCGCCCGGTTTGGGCCGGCAAGGTCGAGAAGGCGTGCCGGCTGGGCCGCCACATCTTCTACCGCGACCCCTGATCTTCGGCGGCCGGAGCCCCGGCCGACGCCGTCCCCTTCGCGCCTTCGGAACGTATTGGGACGTGGCCGATTTATTGCAATCGAACGCCCGATGGTGTTACACGATGCGCGGTTGCAAGATGCAGCGAGTATCGTGGCCGGCAAGGTACGCCAAGACTTCTTCCGCAAAGGAGAGCATCATGATTGGCATGGGTTTCGAAAGTTTCCTCATTCTGCTCGTCATCAGCGCCGTCGTCTCCGCAATCCTGCATTTTGGCGTCAAATTCTACGTTACCCCCGGGCTGGCGTCTTTCTGCTCGAAGATCGCGGTGGGCTGGATCGGCGCCTGGCTGGGCTCGCCGGTCCTGGGCCATTGGTGGCCGGGATTGAATTACGGCGAGGTGTATTACATCCCGGCGATCCTGGGCGCGCTGGCGCTCCTGGTCATGGCGGTGGACGTCCTTAAAATGCTGGGCGCCCGCTCGCCTGCTTAGCCGCGCCGATTGGCGAATCGAATTAATTCGGTACGATCGCGCGAGCCTATCGGCGCAATGGCGCGTCACGGGCGACCGCGAAACCCTGGCCGTCGCGGCGCATGGAGAAATTTTCCTCGCACACGCCGACGAGCCAACGCGCGGTTCTTGCGGCGCCACCGAAACAGTAGAAGTGCGCCTTGGTGATGCTGCTGCCCGGATTGGCGCCTTTGTAATGGGCGAGCGCCGTCAGAAATTTATCGGGCGTCCAGGTCGCCAACTTGAGAGCCGTGCTCGCGCCGCGCGTCAGTAACCTGACGGATTCGCCGACGTCGCACATCCTGGCATATTTGACCAGGCCGGTCAGCGAAGCCGGTCCCGGGATGCCGACATGGATCGGTATGTCGCCGACCGCTTGGCGGACCTCGCTCTCCCATCGCACCACGACGTTGGGATCGAAGCAGAACTGCGAGACGATATACATGTCCGCGCCTGCCTTGCGCCCGTGCGCGATCTTCTGTTGCAGCGCCTTCACAAGATCGTCATGGGCGATCTCCGGATGTCCCTCGGGGTGCCCGGCGATGCCGATTCGCGCGATTCCGAATTCCTCGAGCAGGTCGGTTTCGAAGACCTGCAGCGTGCAATGGAACCCGCCGGCCGGTTTTCCACTGCTGCCGCCGATGACGAGAACCTGGTCGACGCCGGCCTCGGAGGTGACGCGCTGGAGGAATTTCGCGAGACGATCGCGGCTGGCTATGCTTCGCGCCGCGATATGCGGCACCGGCCGAAACCCCAAGCCGCTTATGTGCGCCGCGGCATCGGCGACATCGTCAAGCGACCGTCCGGGTGGGGAGACCACGTAGACCCGGGCGCCGCGCCGGAGATAGGCGCCCAGGGCCGCTAATTCGGCGGAAGAGACCGATACCGTTTCGATGGAATAATCGCTCACGAAATCCACGATTCTCCGCTTTTGCGCGTCGGCCTCCCACGACTGGGACGGCGGCGCGCCCACGGGGCTCGACAATTTGTCGCCGATCATTTCCTGTCTCGGAGGTTCACCGGCCATTTCGCCGCCCTTCTCTCTGAAATCGGTTGCCGCGCGCCGGCAATCGATGTTTGCCCCGTTCGCTTCGATTTGGCCGGGGCGCGTTCAAATCACGGCCGCTTTCGGCTGATCACGAAGGATTCGTCAAGAAACCAAAGGCCGCCGTGTTTTTGGATGACCTCGCCCGTGGCGTCGAGATAGTCCCGGCTGGTGAGGACTTCGTCGAGACGCCGGTCCTCGATCTGGCCGACATATGTGGCGGCGTTCCAGGCGGCGAGCAGGGTCGACGTGCCGATGCTTTCGCCGATCTCCGACGGCAGCGTGTGCATGTCGTAGCGGAAGATCGACCGCCTGTCCGAATAGGCGTTGAAGTTCAGGTCGCGACTCGATCGCCCAAGCGATTTCTTGAGAGCCGCCAGCAGTTCGTGCCGGTTCGTCTGGAACGGGTTCTCGCCGGGCCAGACACGCTGGATGATCTCCAGGCCGGGATCGTTGCCGTGCGAATGCATCGCGATCATGCGGCCGCCCGGCGCCAGCGCGCGGGCCAGCGGCGAGAGCACGCGCTCGGCCTTGAACTCGACCGGCATCCGCGCCCGGTATGGCTGCGAGGCCACGATCAGATCGTATTCGCCGAGCGAGTGCCCCGGCTTCGGAATCAAGGGATCCAGCAGCAGTTTGTGGTCTTCGCGGTAAATCACCAGCACCGACGGACGCTCGTACAGCGGGTTGCCGGTCTTCTCGCTTGCCCGTACCCGCCAGCCATGGTCGAGCACGGGCTGAAGCGCCGCGATCTGCTCGTCGAACTCGTGCGTCGTCGAGCCGGTAAGCGGCACCTCCCGCCAGTTGAGGCTGGCGGCGGCGGCAAGCGAGCGCGGCATGAGCCAGGGGGCTTCGGTGTAGTAGAGATTGGTGACCACCAGCACCATGGAAGGATGCTCGAAGAAGCGGTCGGACATTTTCTCGAGCGAGAGCCGGACGTCCTCGAGGCTGATCTCCTTGCCGACCACAAGGAACGGCGTGGTCGGGAAGCGCCGGTGCATGTGACGCAAAACCCGCGTCATTACCGTGCCGTCGCCCATGCCGGCGTCGAACATCCGTAGCCCGGGCGGGCGCGGCGACACCCGGGCGAGTTCCATGCCGACCCGCTCGGCGATCGCCCACTTCTCCGAGCAGGTGTTGACGAACAACAGATACTTTTGCCGGTTGTCGTAGAATCGAAACGCGCCGCCGCGCTTGTCGTTCGGGGTGGGGCCGACGGGCGCCGCGGGCGGGTCGGAACCGATCGAGCCGCCGGCGACTCTTGCCGGGACAGTCGCCGCCACGGTCGCTGGCCGGGCGCTCAGGGTGACGCTCGGCGGCGCCGCCTCGCCGCCAATCGATTGCTTTTGCCATGCCGGCCGGTCCTGCATGAACGCACGCACGCGGTCGATGGTCTTGGTGGTGACGTTGCCGCCGCCGCGAATCCGGCGCATGAATTTTCCGTCGTTGATCGCCTGACGGCCGAAGGTCGATTCCGCGACACCGCCGCGGCGGCAGTATTCCTCGATCTCCGCTATCAAGGTCTGCTTGATGTCCATGCGCGATAATGCGGACTGCGAGCCCCATTGTCAAAGGAATAATGCAGAATCTATAAGGTGGGACGAGAAAGTGGGATTTGTACCACAAAGGGAAAATGAGAGAATATACTGAAAACAAACGAATAAACGGAATAGCGCTTTTGAGGGAGATGGGGCTTATCCCATAATACGAGGAGAATTAGTGCACTTTGATGGGATAAATCCTCGATACGAAGATTTTGAGTGGGACGCCGGCCGATCCGTCCCGAGCGGCGGCGCTAGCCGGTGAAGGCCTGGATGCCGGTCTGGGCGCGGCCGAGGATCAGCGCGTGCATGTCGTGCGTGCCCTCGTTGGTGTTCACCGTCTCCAAATTCATCATGTGACGGATCACGTGGAACTCGTCGGAGATGCCGTTCGCGCCGTGCATGTCGCGGGCGGCGCGGGCGATATCGAGCGCCTTGCCGCACGAGTTGCGCTTGAGCATCGATATGGCCTCCGGCGCGGCGCGCCCTTCGTCGATCAGCCGGCCGAGGCGCAGGCAGGCCTGCAGCCCGATGGTGATCTCGGTCTGCATGTCGGCGAGCTTTTTCTGGATCAACTGATTGGCCGCCAGCGGCCGGCCGAACTGCTTGCGGTCGAGCGTGTAGTCGCGCGCCGCGTGCCAGCAGAATTCGGCCGCGCCCAGGGCGCCCCACGAGATGCCGTAGCGGGCGCGGTTGAGGCAGCCGAACGGGCCCTTGAGGCCGGCGACATTGGGCAGCAAATTCTCCTCCGGCACGAACACCTCGTCCATGACGATCTCGCCGGTGATCGAGGCGCGCAGGCTGAACTTGCCCTCGATCTTGGGAGTCGTCAGGCCCTTCATGCCGCGCTCGAGGACGAAGCCGCGAATCCGTTTCTCGTCGTCCTTGGCCCAGACCACCATCACTTCGGCGATGGGCGAATTGATGATCCACATCTTGGCGCCGCTCAGCAGGTAACCGCCGTCGGCCTTGCGCGCGCGGGTGCGCATGCCGCCGGGGTCGGAGCCGTGGTCGGGCTCGGTCAGGCCGAAGCTGCCGATCCATTCGCCGGTCGCCAGCTTGGGCAGATATTTTTCCCTTTGCGCCTCGTTCCCGTAGGCGTGGATCGGGAACATCACCAGCGAGGACTGCACGCTCATGGCCGAGCGGTAGCCGCTGTCGACGCGTTCCACCTCGCGCGCGGCGAGGCCATAGGAGACGTAGTTGATTCCGGCGCAGCCGTAACCGTCGATGGTCGAGCCCAAAAGCCCCAGCGCGCCCATTTCGGTCATGATCTCGCGGTCGAAATACTCGTTGCGGTTGGCCTCGAGGATCCGCGGCATGAGCTTTTCCTGGCAATAGGCGCGGGCGGTATCGCGCACCAGGCGTTCGTCCTCGCTCAACTGGTCTTCGAGCAGCAGCGGGTCGTCCCATTGGAAGGGCGCGAGCGAGGCCCGATCGGTCGAGGCGCCCAGCGAACCGGTGGCGGGGAAGGACGTCATGGTGTCCTCCGGAATCAGGTTTGAACGTCGATTGCCTGCCGCCAATCTAGCGCGGGCGGGTTCGGGACTGTACCGATATTTTGACGCAGCCACGCCGGGCCGCGATAAAGCGGGAGAGGCGAAGGCGCCGCCGCGCATGCCCCGGCGCGCTGGCGCGGCGGCCGGACAATTTGGTATCCTGCATCCAAGGCCGGACGGGGACGCGGATTGCGTGGCGGGCGCGGCGGCTGTTTTCGGAGACGTTCACATGGCCGAGCGGTACGAGAGAGAGGTCCTGTTGGAGTTCCACCGCGTCGGCAACGCCGTCAAGGTGACGGCGATGGATCCGGAGACCATGGTCGAGGTTTCGATCATGGGCCCACACGACGCCGGCGAGGAACAGCTCACCCGCATCGCCATCCGAAAGCTCGATTATGTGCTCAAGAAGCGGGGCGCGCGGCGGTAACAAGCGCATGAAATTCGGGTTTTCCCTTGCCGCCGGACGGTGGGTGCGCTATGTACCGCCGGCTGAGGAACAAGACGGGAGCGCGCGAACTCCCGCGTTTTTTACGGGGTTAGGGGGGTCGGGAGTTGCAGACAAGGTTCTGCATATCGCTCATTTTTATGACGCCGCCGCGCGACGGCTCGGCGCCCCCATACGCAAACAACCGCTTCCCAATTAATTGCCGCGCCTCTCGCGGCGCCGGGGCCAGCGCCGCGCGGCCGGTTGCGCGTTAGGCCGGGGCATGCAGAATTCGTTCGAATATCTGCTTGAACAGCTGATCAACGGCATCTCGCTCGGCGCGATCTACGGCCTGATCGCCATCGGCTACACGATGGTCTACGGCATCATCGGCATGATCAATTTCGCCCACGGCGAGATCTTCATGATCGGCGCCTTCATCTCGATCATCACGTTCCTGTTGCTTGGCGTATTGGGCGTCACCTGGATACCGATAGCGCTGCTCATTGTGATTATCGTGGCGATGCTGCTGACGCCGGTCTACGGCTGGACGCTCGAGCGGGTGGCCTACCGGCCGCTGCGCGGCTCGTCGCGGCTGGCGCCGCTGATCACCGCGATCGGCATGTCGATTTTCCTGCAAAACTACGTCCAGCTCCTGCAGAGCGCGCGCAACAAGCCGATGCAACCGGTCGTCCGTGGCGGTTTCGAGCTCATCAACACGCTCTCCCCGGAGGGCAAGGAGTACATCGTCAGCCTCAGCTACATGCAGACCTTTATCATCGTGCTGACCATCGTGCTCATGACCGTGTTCACGCTGGTCATCTCGCGCACCGCGCTCGGCCGGGCGCAGCGCGCCTGCGAGCAGGACCGCGACATGGCGGCGCTGCTGGGCGTCAACGTCGACCGCACGATTTCGCTTACCTTCGTGATCGGCGCCGCGCTGGCGGCGGTGGCGGGAATGATTTTTTTGCTGCGGTACGGGGCGATCGACTTCTATATCGGCTTTCTCGCCGGGGTGAAGGCATTCACCGCGGCGGTGCTCGGCGGTATCGGGTCGCTGCCCGGGGCGATGCTGGGCGGGCTTCTGATCGGGCTGATCGAGGCCCTGTGGTCCGGCTATTTCACGGTCGAATACAAGGACGTGGCGGCGTTCTCGGTCCTTGTGCTGGTTCTCATATTCCGGCCTACCGGTCTGTTGGGCAAACCCGACATCGAGAAGGTGTAAGGGGATGGCGGTGTCAGCATCGGCGGCGGTGAGCCCGGCGGGGGGCGTGAATCTGGGCGCCATGTTCAAGGAAGCCGGGATTACGGCGTTGATCGTCTTCGCGCTGGCGGTTGGGCTGGTCGGTATCGAGGTGCGCGACGTGCCGGGGGGCTTGGCGCTGATCGGCCGCATCACGGGCCTTTGTATCCCGAGCATCGGCTACTGCGAGAGCGGCGGACCCGACGTCGTGGTCGCGGTTATGATGGCGTTCTTCGGCCGCATCGCGCTCATTCTCTTGCGCGAGCGCCGCCCGGGGCCGGTGCTGCTGTTCTTTGGGCTGTATGCCGCGGTTGCTTTGGTGCTGCTCATGTCCGAGTTCATTTTCGGTCGCCTCGGTATGCCCGAACTGGGTATCGAACTGAAGCGCTTCGTGCCGTTCAACAGCTCTATTCCCGCCTGGGTCGCCATGCTCGTCAGCGCGGCGTTCGCGCTTCGCGCAATGTTTGCCGTCTCCGGCGCCAGATCGACCCTGACGGACGAGGAACGCGAGGAGAAGATGGACCGCGTTGGCGCCGGGGTGCAGCAGGCGGCGCTGTTGCTTGGTCCGATATTTCTGGCCGTCGCCATCGTGTGGCCGTTCCTGCCGTTCGTCGACCGGCATCTCCTGGATATCTCGATCCTGATCCTGACTTACGTGATGTTGGGCTGGGGCCTCAACATCGTCGTCGGTCTCGCCGGCTTGTTGGACCTCGGTTATGTGGCGTTCTATGCGGTCGGCGCCTATAGCTACGGCCTCCTGGCGACCCATTTTGGGTTGAGTTTCTGGGTCTGCCTGCCCTTCGCCGGTTTCATGGCGGCGACCACCGGGGTCATCCTCGGCTTCCCGGTGCTGCGCCTGCGCGGGGACTACCTCGCCATCGTCACCCTGGCTTTCGGAGAGATGGTCCGCATCATCCTGCTGAACTGGTACAGCCTGACCAACGGACCCGACGGCGTCAGCAGCATCCCGCGGCCGAGCTTCTTCGGCTTTCCGTTTCAGCGCTCGGCGCCCGAGGGAACGACCACGTTCCATAATTTGTTCAATCTCGAATACTCGACGATGCACAAATTCATATTCCTTTACTACGTGATCCTGGTTCTCTCGCTTATTACCAACGCCTTCACCTTGCGCATTCGCAAGCTGCCGATCAGCCGCGCCTGGGAAGCGCTGCGCGAGGACGAGACCGCCTGCCGCTCCCTGGGCATCAACCCGCGCAACACGAAGCTTACAGCCTTCGGCATCGGCGCCATGTTCGCGGGCTTCGCGGGCTCCTTCTTCGCCACCCGCCAGACCTTCATCAGCCCCGAGAGCTTTACCTTCATCGAATCGGCGATCATCTTGTCGATCGTCGTGCTGGGCGGCATGGGCAGCCAGATCGGCGTCGTTTTCGCGGCGATCCTGTTGATCGGCCTGCCCGAGCTCTTCCGCGACCTGCAGCAATACCGCATGCTGGCCTTCGGTGCGGCGATGGTGGGGATCATGCTGTGGCGTCCGCAGGGTCTGCTCGCCCACCGCGAACCGACGATCCGGTTGATTCCGAAGCCGGGCGGGCTGTTCCGCCGAAAATCTCGAACCGAGGTTGCGGGATGAGCGCCGAGGCGGGATATCGCTCGGCCAATCGCGAGCTCCTGTCGGTCGAGCATTTGACTATGCGTTTCGGCGGCCTGGTCGCCATCGACGACGTTTCCTTCCAGGCCTGGGACAGCGAGATCACGGCGATCATCGGGCCCAACGGCGCCGGCAAGACGACCGTGTTCAACTGTCTGACCGGATTCTACCAGCCGACGGTGGGGCGGCTTACGTTGCATCATCCGCGCGGCGACCGTCTCCTGGAGCAGATGGAAGGCTACCGCATCGCGCAGGTGGCCGGCGTGGCCCGCACCTTCCAGAACATCCGTCTGTTCCCGCGCATGTCGGTGCTGGAAAATTTGGTTGTGGCGCAGCACAACAAGTTGATGAAGGCATCGGGCTACACGGTGTTTGGGCTGATGGGCTTGGGCGTCTACCGGCACGCCGAGGCGGAGGCGGTGGAACTGGCCAGTTACTGGCTCGACAAATGCGAGCTTACCGATCGCGCGGACTGGGACGCCGGCAATCTGCCCTATGGCGATCAGCGGCGGCTCGAGATCGCCCGCGCCATGTGCACCGAGCCGGTCCTGCTCTGCCTGGACGAGCCGGCCGCCGGCCTGAACCCGCGGGAATCGTCGGAACTGAACGAGTTGCTTCGGTTCATCTGCGACCAGCACAAAATCGGCGTGCTGTTGATCGAGCATGATATGAAGGTGGTGATGGAAATCTCCGACCAAATTATCGTCCTGGATTACGGCAAGAAGATATCCGACGGCACGCCCGAGTTCGTGCGCAGTGATCCGGCCGTGATCCGCGCCTATCTCGGCGAAGAAGACGATTCCGACGATATCGCCGGCGAATCCGATCAACCCGGCGGCCGGCCGGAATAGGGGCGCGCGATGCTGAGCGTATCCGGCGTTCATACGTTTTACGGCAAGATCGAGGCGCTGCGCGGCGTCGACGTGGAAGTGAAAGAGGGCGAGATCGTCACCCTGATCGGCGCCAATGGCGCCGGCAAATCTACTCTCCTGATGACGATCTGCGGCAATCCGCGGGCGTCGCGCGGGCGCATCGTCTTCGAGGACACGGACATCACCGCCCGGCGTACCTTCGAGATTGTCCACATGGGCATCGCCCAGGCGCCCGAGGGACGGCGCATCTTCCCGCGCATGACCGTGCTCGAAAACCTGCA
>CBDVDY010000064.1:0-12656 GCA_965372875.1 uncultured Alphaproteobacteria bacterium
GGCGATCTCGATCTGGCGCTTGGCGATCAGCGGCCGGGCGATCGCGGTGCCGAGCAGGTAGGTGCCCTCGTAGAGCGCGTTGGCCCGGAACATCGGGAACACATAGTCGCGCACGAACTCCTCGCGCAAATCGTCGATGTGGATCTCCTCGACCCCCATCATCTCCGCCTTGGCCCGGGCCGGCTCGACCTCCTCGCCCTGGCCGATGTCGGCGGTGAAGGTGACCACCTCGCAGCCATAGGTCTCCTGCAGCCAGCGCAGGATGACCGACGTGTCGAGCCCGCCGGAATAGGCGAGCACGACCTTCTTGACGTTCTTGGCGTCGCTCTTCTTCGATGTACTCATGGCGCGGCCGGCGGCTGGTTGGCGGAGGTTGCAGGAGACGGCGCGCAGTATAGGCAAACGCCGGCACGCGGCAAGCGTTGTGCTGGGATGCGGCCAGGCAAGATCGGCGGCTTCGGCCGGGCCTTCTAAAGCGCTAACCCGGCGCCAGGATCGCGAGTTCCTCGCGGGCGACGTCGAAGCGGGCCGGCAACTGGGTGACGATCTCGCCGTCGGCGTGCACCGGCTCGCCGGCGTAGCCGGTAATCTCGACCGTATGCGCCGGCAGCACCTGCACGTCCGGGAGCTTCGGCAACCGCCCCATCAACAGCGCCAGCCGGTAACGCACCACGTTCCAGCGGCCGGGCCGCGCGAACAGGCAAACATGCAGGCGCGGGTCGTCGAGCCGCGCCTCGGGCGCGTAGGCCAGCCGGCCGGCATAGTAATGGCCGTTGGCGAGCACTACCGAGGCGGCGACAAACGGCTGTCCGTCGATCTCCACCGAATAGCGCGACGGCCGGTACCGTATCAGCTCCAGCGCGCTGCGCATGACGTAGGCCAGCCGCCCGAAATGGCGCTTGGCGAACGGCTTGATGCGGGCGGCTACCTGCGCGTCGAAGCCGACGCCGGCGGCGATCGAAAAGCGGCGCTCGCCGGCGCGGCCGAGATGGATCTTGCGCGGCCGGCCGGCGACGATGATCTGCGCGATCCGGCGCGGGTCGGTCGGCAGCCCGATCTCGGCGGCCAGCACGTTGAGGGTGCCGAGCGGCAACACGCCCATGACCTTGCCGCTACCGGCCAGCGCGTTGGCCACCTCGTTGATGGTGCCGTCGCCGCCGGCCGCGACGATGGCGTCGAACTCCTCGTCGAGCGCCGCGCGGGCCAGCGATTCGGCCTCGCCCTTGGCATTGGTCTCGAGCACCGCGACGACGCATCCGGCAACCGCCAAATGACGCAGCGTCGCGCGAAAGCGGCGGCGGTTGCGCAATCCCGCCACCGGGTTGTAGATCACCAGTACCTGGCGCTGGCCCCGGTCTCCGGCCGTCGCGCCGTCGCGGCCGTCGGCGGTTTTGGGCGCGGGCATGGTAACCAGCCGGGTGCCGGCCCGATCATCGGCGGCGGGCGCCGGTTGGGGCGCTGGCTGGGGCGCCGGCGGGGGCGCGGGTTGCGGGTCCGGTTGGGGCGCCGGCGGGGACGCGGATTTCGGCGCCGCTTGGGTGACCGGTTGGGGCGCGGCGCGCGGCGGCGTCCGTTTGGGCACGGCGGCCATGGCGATCAGGGCCCGCGATTCACGGAGCGCCGCCAGATGCGACGGGCTATGCGCGATCAGCGGCTCGTCGGCGCGGAAATCCAGCATCGTCAGGCCCAGGAGAAACAACTCGCGGAAGATCACCCGCTCGCCGAATCCCTCGGCAATGCGGAAGTCGAGACGCTGCGACAACAGGTCCAGCGCATCGCCCACCGCCTGCCGGTTACGCGAGGCCGCTGGGTTGTACCGGTTGCGCAGCACCACCCAGTCGAGCCGCCCGCCGTCGCGCCGCGCGCGCCGCTTCTTCTGTCGCCAGACCATCTCGGAGAAATGGCCGATGTGGATGATCTTGGCCGGCGTCCCCTCGAACTTGGCGAGAAGGTCGAGGTCGACAAAGCTGTCGTTCATCGGCGTGATCAGGGTGTCGGCGCGCGAAAGCGCGTAACGGCTGGCCACCGTGTCGCTGCCCGGGCAGTCGATGACGACCACGTCGCTGGTCTCGACCAGCCGGTCCAACAGTTCGGCGAAGCGCTGCTCGAGCCGGTCCGGCGGCTCCGTGCCCTCGGCCACCGCCGCCACGTTGAAGCGGTGATGATCGGGCACCTGCAAATCGGCCTTGACGTTGGCCGCGAATTTGCGCCGGTTCTCTATATAGCGGGTAAGCGAGGCCTGATGATAATCCAGATCGACACTGGCGACCGAGCGGCCCTCGCGCAGCAGACCGACGACGAGATGCATGGCGGTGGTCGATTTGCCCGTGCCACCCTTCTCGTTGCCGATAACGATAATGTGCGCGCGCCGGGCGGAAGTATCCGCCGCCGCCGTTTGCATCAGAGCCGGGTCGAAACGCGGCGATACGCCGACGCTTTCGATGCGTTCGGTCATTGACGCTCCCGCGGGCCGGGTCGAATCGACTCCCCGGTGCCCGCACACCCCCCAACCGCGCCGCGGCGGCCGCCTGAACGGCAACCTGTTTCTCGCGCTTCGACCGCGGCGGCGGCACGGAACATTAATCGAGACCGATGATTATGCACACTTGACGGGCGGTTGCCAGAACATGTCGTCGTGTACGCGTTCCGGGCCGCCCGCCGCCGGTTGTTCCCCGCCCATTGCCGCCAATATATGCCGTGGCCGGGCCCGTTCCCGCGGCGCCGCCGTTTGCCGCGCGGGTCGCGCATGCTATGGTCCGGAATTCGTCGAGAAGGTCCAACGTCTTGAGCAAGAATACTTCGAACGATTCCGAGAGGCGAAAAATCCCGTTGAATCGCGCGAGCTGGCCGTTGGTGGGCCGCCTGGTGCGCGAACACGTGCGCCCGCATCTGGGCCGCATCGCCTTTTCCCTCGTCTGCATGGCGATTGCCGCCGCCGCCACCGCGGCTATGGCCAAGATCATGGAGCCCATGCTCGACGATATCTTCAAGGACCGCGATTTCGACGCGCTCCATAACATCGCCATCATCGTGCTCGCCGTTTTCGTGATCAAGGGCCTGGCGACCTACGGGCAGGCGGTGGCGATGAACTATGTCGGCCAGCGCATCCTCGCCGACATCCAGATTCGCATGTTCAGCCATTTGATCCGCTCCGATCTGTCGTTTTTCCACAACAATTCGACGGGCGGGCTGATCTCGCGCTTCACTAACGACGTCAATATGATGCGCGCGGCGGTATCGACGGCGCTGACCGGCATCGGCAAGGATTTGCTCACCGTCATATTCCTGGTCGGCGTGATGTTTTATCAGGACTGGCTGCTGGCGGTGTTGGCGTTCTTTGTCTTCCCGACGGCGGTCCTGCCGATCATCCGCATCGGCCGCCGCATGCGCAAGGTGTCGGCCAACACCCAGGTCGAAATGGGCCACTTCACCACGCTCCTCGACGAAACGTTCCAGGGCGCGCGCCACGTCAAGGCCTACGGCATGGAGGCATACGAAACCGGCCGCGCGCGCCAGGCCATCGATCAAATTTTCGCGCTCATCTACAAAGCAGCGCGGATTCGCTCGGTCGCGCACCCGATTATGGAGACCCTGGGCGGCATCGCCATCGTCGCGGTCTTGTTCTACGGCGGCTATCAGGTGCTGGAAGGCGCCAAGACGCCGGGCGCGTTCTTCTCGTTCATCACCGCGTTGCTGCTCGCCTACGAGCCGGTCAAGAAGCTGGCGAATTTGAACAGCAATCTGCAGGAAGGGCTGGCCGCGGCGGATCGCGTCTTCACCCTGCTCGACACCAAGCCCGAAATCGCCGACAAGCCGGATGCGCGGCCGCTCCACGTCGAAGGAGGTGCTATCCGTTTCGAGGATGTGCACTTCGCCTACACACCGGGACAGCCGGCGCTCGACGGCGTCACGCTCGACGTGCCGGCGGGCAAGACGGCCGCGCTCGTGGGCCCGTCCGGCGCGGGCAAGTCCACGATTCTTAATCTGATCCCGCGCTTCTACGACGTCGGTGGCGGGCGCGTCACCATCGACGGCAGCGACGTACGCGACGTGACGCTCGAGTCGCTGCGCGCCGGCATCGGCCTGGTGAGCCAGGAAATCAGCCTGTTCGACGATAGTGTGCGGGCCAACATCGCCTATGGCCGGACTTCGGCGAGCGAGGCCGAGATCGAGGCGGCCGCGCGCCATGCCGCGGCGCACGATTTCATCGTCAAGCTGCCGCAAGGCTACGATACGCAGGTCGGCGGCCAGGGCGCGAAGATTTCCGGCGGACAGCGCCAGCGCCTCGCCATCGCCCGCGCCATGCTCAAGAACGCCCCGGTCCTGCTGCTGGACGAGGCGACGTCGGCGCTGGATACCGAGTCCGAGCGTCAGGTGCAGTCCGCGCTCGCCGAGCTCATGCAGGGCCGGACCACGCTCGTCATCGCCCACCGGCTGTCGACCGTGGTCGACGCCGACATTATCTACGTGGTCGAGGACGGAAAGGTCCGCGAGTCCGGCAGCCACGCCGAGCTCATCGCGCGGCACGGTGCCTATGCGCGGCTCTATGCGCTGCAGCTCGCCGGCGAATCCTCGACCGATGATGACACCGGCGCGGCCAGCCGAGAGCCGCAAGCGGAACCGGTAGGCGAGCCGGCCGATCTCGTGCGCGAGGCGCGCGTCTGAGCCGTGGGAATCGCGCGCCGCATAACACGAAACAGCACCGGGACCTCGATCCTGAGTTGGCTCGGCGCGCAGTACATACGTCTGATTCGTCTGACCGGCCGCTGGCGCGTGGTCGGCGGCGAACATCCGCAACACTTCTGGGACAAGGGCGAGGCGTTCATCGGCTGCCTCTGGCATGGGCGGCTGATGATGATGCCCAAGATCTGGTTATCCAAGTCGCGGATGCATGTGCTCATCTCTCGGCACCGGGATGGGCGCATGATCTCGCGCACGATCGGGCATTTCGGCATCGACACGATCGCCGGATCGTCCTCGAAGGGCGGTACCTCGGCGTTCCGCGCCATTCTCCGCGCCTTGGCCGCGGGCGAGAGCGTGTGCTTCACCCCGGACGGCCCGCGCGGGCCACGCCAGCGCATGAGTTCGGGCGTCGTCGCCACCGCGAGCCGCACCGGCCGGCCGATCCTGTGCGCGACCTATTCGACGACGCGGCGGCGGCTGCTTTCCTCGTGGGACAGGTTCATGGTGCCGCTTCCGTTCGGGCGCGGCGTGTTCGTCTGGAGCGAACCGATCTACGTGCCGGACGGCGCCGATTCCGAAACATTGGAGAAGGCGCGGCGGCGGGTCGAGGAGCGGCTAAACCAGATTACGCGGGAGGCCGATCGGCTGTGCGGCTGGCCGGCGATGGAACCGGCCGCCGACGAAGCCACGGGCTTTACCGGCGCCGCGACGGCGGGCGGGCAATGATTCACGCGCTTTACCGCTTGATCACGACCTCGGCCTCGCCGCTCATCCTGGCGGTGCTGGCTCGGCGTCGGGCGCGCGGCAAGGAGGATCGCGCGCGCCAGGGCGAACGGCTGGGCATCGCCAGGCGCAAGCGGCCGGACGGCCCGCTCATCTGGCTGCACGGCGCCAGCGTCGGCGAATCGATTTCCGCCCTGCCGCTGATCAACCGCATTCTCGAAGATCGGCCCGACCTCAATATTCTCGTCACCACCGGCACCGTCACCTCGGCAAGGCTCATGGAGGAGCGCTTGCCGCGGGGCGCCTTCCACCAGTACGCCCCGGTCGACCGCGCCGCCTGGGTGGCGCGCTTTCTCGACCATTGGCGGCCCGACCTTGCGCTGTGGATGGAGTCCGAGCTGTGGCCCAACCTGGTGCGCGAGACGCAGCGCCGCGGGGTGCCGATGGCGCTGATCAACGGCCGCATGTCGGCGCGCTCGCTGCGCGGCTGGCGGCGCTTTTCCGGGCTGGTGCGGTCGCTTTTGCGTGGCTTCGAACTCTGCCTGGTGCAGAGCCGGGCCGACGGCGCGCGCTTCGTCGTGCTCGGCGCGCGCAACGTCGATTGCCCGGGGAACCTGAAGTTCGCCGCCGCACCTCTGCCGGCCGACGACGACGAGTTGGCGCGGGTCTGGGACCGGGTCGGCGACCGTCCGCTGTGGCTGGCGGCCAGCACCCATGCGGGAGAAGAAGCCATCGTCGCCGAGGCGCACCAGCGGCTCATGGGCCGGCATCCGGACCTGTTGACGGTGATCGCACCCCGCCACATGGCGCGGGGGCCCGACATCGCGGCCGAGCTGGAAGCGACCGGGCTCACCATTGCGCGCCGCGGCGCCGGCAAGGAGATCGAGCCCAATACGGATATCTATATTGCCGACACCATGGGCGAGCTGGGGCTTCTCTATCGGCTGGCCGGCGTGGTGTTCGTGGGTGGCTCGCTGGTGCCGCATGGCGGGCAAAACCTGCTCGAGCCGGCGCAGCTCGATTGCGCCATCGTGCATGGGCCGCACACCGAGAACTTCCACGAGATCGTCGCCGAACTGGACGCCGCCGCCGCAAGCGAGGAAGTCCGCGACGCCAGGGCGCTCGCCGACACCGTCGACCGGTTGCTCGCCGACCCGGTGCTGCGCCAGCGCCGCGCCGCCGCCGCGCGCGACGTGGCTCTTGCCCAACGCGACGTGCTCGACAACGTGATGGCGGCGCTGGCGCCGTATCTGGCGGCGCTTCTGCGGCCAGACCCGAGCAGGGCCCGTGCGCGCACCTGATTTCTGGCGTCGGCGGGGCGTACTCTCCGCCATCCTCTCACCCTTTGCCCTGGCCTACGGCGCCGTAGCCCAGGCGCGGCGCGCGCGTGCCCGGCCGGCGCGGGTGGCGGTCCCGGTCATCTGCATAGGCAATCTGGTGGCCGGCGGCGCCGGCAAAACGCCGGCCGCCATCGCCATCGCCGAGCGGCTCGCCGGGCGCGGGCGGGCGGTGCATTTCCTGACCCGCGGTTATGGCGGACGCGAACGCGGGCCGCTGCGAGTCGAGCTGGGGCGGCACGATTCGGGCGCGGTGGGCGACGAGGCTTTGTTGCTGGCGCTGCGCGCGCCCACCTGGGTCGCCCGCGATCGCGCGGCGGGCGCCCGGGCGGCGATCGAAGCCGGCGCCGGGATCATCGTCATGGACGACGGTTTCCAGAACCCGTCCCTGGCCAAGGATTTGTCGATACTGGCGATCGACGGGGGCTATGGCTTCGGCAACGGCCGGGTTATGCCGGCCGGACCCTTGCGCGAGTCGGTCGCGGGCGGCCTGGCGCGGGCCGACGCAGCGCTGCTGATCGGCGCGGACGAAACCGGCATGGCATCCGCGCTGGCCGATACGCTGCCGCTGCTACGCGCCCGCCTGGCGCCCACGCAAGAGGCGCGCACGCTGGCCGGGCGCCGGGTGCTGGCCTTCGCCGGCATCGGCCGGCCCGATAAATTCTTTGCCACGCTCGCCGAGATGGGTTGCGAGATCGTCGAGGCGGTTCCCTACCCCGACCATCATCCCTACCGGCCCGAGGAGATCATGCGGCTCTGTGAAATGGCCAGCGAGGCGGGCGCCGAGCCCGTAACCACGGAAAAGGACGCCGCCCGCCTGCCGCCCGACGCCAGGCTCATGGTGCGGACGGTAGCCGTCGAGCTGATCTGGGACGACGAAGACGCCATCGACGCGCTGCTTTTCGAATTGCTCGCCGGGGATTGATTATTTCGCGGCGGCGGCGCTTTTCGACATCGGTCCGACGACGAGCCGCGGGTCGAGCCGCGCCTTGCGCCAGTTCATGCCCCAATGCAGGTGCGGGCCCGTAACTCGCCCGGTGGCGCCGACCCGGCCGATGGGATCGCCCTTCTTCACGCGGTCGCCCGTCCGCACCAGGATGGCGCTCATGTGTATCAGATAGGATGAAAGTCCGTGGCCGTGGTCGAGGATCACCGTCATGCCGGTGTAGTACATATCCCGGTGCGCCAGGGTCACCTCGCCGGCCGCCGGGGCGAGGACCGGCGTGCCGCTGGGCGCGGCCACGTCGATGCCGGTATGCGGGTTCTTCGGTTTGCCGTTGAGAATGCGCTGGCTGCCATAGACGCCCGAGATGCGGCCCCGGACCGGCCAGTCGAAGCCGCCGGCGAAATAGGCTGTCGGGATGTCGCGCTTGCGCGCCGCCTTGATCAGCTTGTGGTCGGCCTGGATGCGGGCGAGATCCTTCTCGCTCGGCGTCACCATCTTGGGCGGCAGTCCCTCGATGCGTTCGACCTTGTATGTGCGCGCCTTTACCGCGAGCGGGTGCTGCTCGACCGCGCCACCGGGATAGCGCACCTTCAGCACGGCGCGGGTAGCGGCCTTGCGGCCGAAACCGAAGACGAAATGACCCTCGGGCGAGACGCGCAGTTCGCGCCCGTCGAGGCTAAGGCGCGCGCCGGGTTCGGTGCGGCCGACAATCACGCCGCCCTGCACGCGCTGGCCGGTGAGCGTCAGATTGCGGGCCTCGAGCGGCTTGTCGTGCGCGGCGGCCGGCTGGGCCAGCGCCGCGGCCACGAGCATGATTGCAAGCGGAATTCTCACAGCAACGTCCCCTGATCGTCGTCGTCGGATTTCTTCTTCGCGCCACGCCGCCTCAACACGGGTTTGCGCGGCGCGGCGCCGTCGGTGATGCGCGCTTCCGCCTCGCCGTCGCTGAAGCGGATCGCCACGTCGGCGCCGGCCACGGCACCGGCGACGCTGGTGATCGGTTGGCCGTCCATGTCGCGGACCAGGGCGAAGCCGCGTTCGAGCACGCGCTCGTAGGAAACGCTCTCCAACATCTTCGTGAACCCATCGAGCCGATTCCGCGCGTCGTCGAGCAGACGGCCGGCCGCCGGCTTGAGCCGCCCGGCGAGCGCCGCGAGAGATTCGCCGCCATGGGTAATGGCGTCGAGCAACGGCCGCTTGCCGAGCCCCGCCGCCCGCCGCGCCAGTTCCTGTGCCTTGACGCGCATGAAATTCTTACGGGCATTGCCGAGTCGGTCGCTCTTGTCGTCGAGCGTCTGCATCGCGGATTCCAGCAGGCGAAGCGGGTCGGGCAGGCCGCGCGCCAGCCCCTCGAGGCGCAGGCGCCGTTCCTCGCGCAGGCGATTCATGCCGCCCATCATGCGGCGCGAAGCGTCGATCACGTGGGCCGCCAGATCGGCCCGTACCGGCACCGCCATCTCGGCCGCCGCCGTGGGCGTCGGCGCCCGCCGGTCGGCGGCGAAATCGATCAGCGTGGTGTCGGTCTCGTGGCCGATGGCGGAGATCAGCGGAATCTCCGAGGCGGCGGCGGCGCGCACCACGACCTCCTCGTTGAAGGCCCAGATATCCTCGAGGCTGCCGCCGCCGCGCGCGACGATCAAAAGGTCGGGCCGGGGCACGGCCCCGCCCGGTGCCAGGGCGTTGAAACCGGCGATCGCCGCGGCGATCTTCTCGGCCGCGCCCTCGCCCTGCACCGGCACCGGCCAGAGCAGCACGTGGCGCGGGAAACGGTCGGCCAGGCGGTGCAGGATATCGCGGATCACGGCGCCCGTCGGCGAGGTGACGACGCCGATCACCTCGGGCAGGTACGGCAGTTCCCGTTTGCGCGCCTCGTCGAACAGCCCTTCGGCGGCGAGCTTCTTGCGCCGGTCTTCCAGCAGCTTCAGGAGCGCGCCCTCGCCGGCCAGCTCGACCGCCTCGACCACGATCTGATATTTCGAGGAGCGCGGATACGACGAGATGCGCCCGGTGGCAATGACCTCCATGCCCTCTTCCACCTTCAGGCCCAGCCGCCCGACGGTGCCGCGCCAGCACACCGCGTCGAGCGCCGCTTCCTCGTCCTTGAGCGTGAAGTAGAGGTGGCCCGAGGAATGATAGTTGGGCCGCGAGATTTCGCCGCGAACGCGGATGTGGGCGAAGCTGCCTTCGAGCGTACTCTTGACCGCGCGGGATACCTCGCCGACGGAATATTCCGGCAGGTTGCTGCCCGCTTCGGGCGCGTTCGGAGGGTGGGGTGTCTCGCTCATCGCTTTCGCCGCCCATCATATAGGGGGCGGGCGATGCCGGGTAAAGCGCGCCGATTGCGGCGGCACTTGACACGCGGGACGGGTCCGGCGGAAATGCGGACAACAAGGGGAGGTGTGCATGAAGGTCCTGATCGTCGGGTCGGGCGGACGCGAACACGCGCTGGCCTGGGCCATCGCCGGCTCGCCGCTTTGCGACGCGATCTATTGCGCGCCGGGAAACGCCGGTATCGCGCAAGAAGCGACCTGCGTTGCCATCGCCGCCGACGACCTGGACGGGCTGGTGAAATTCGCCCGCGAGGAAGCCATCGATTTCGTCGTCGTCGGACCCGAGGCGGCCCTGGTCGCCGGGCTGGTCGACCGGTTGGCGGCGGCGGGCATCAAGGCCTTCGGCCCATCCGCCGAGGCCGCCATCCTGGAAGGCTCCAAGGGCTTCATGAAGGATCTTTGCGCCAAGTACAATATCCCGACGGCCGGCTATGGCCGCTTCACGGAGCCCGGCGCGGCCAAGAAATTCATCCGCGAAAAGGGCGCGCCGATCGTCGTCAAGGCCGACGGGCTGGCCGCCGGCAAGGGCGTGATCCTGGCCGAGACCGTGGCCGAGGCCGAGGTTGCCATCGACGAGATCATGGGCGAACGCCGGTTCGGCGACGCCGGCGACGAGGTGGTGGTCGAGGAGTTCCTCGAGGGCGAGGAGGCGAGCTTCCTGGCGCTGGTCGACGGCAAGGACTTCGTGCCGCTCGCCGCCGCCCAGGACCACAAGGCGGTGGGCGAGGGCGACGTCGGGCCCAACACCGGCGGCATGGGCGCCTATTCCCCGGCCCCGGTGGTGACCGAGGCCATGCAGGCGGCCGTGATCGAGACCATCATCGCGCCCACGGTGGCCGCCATGGCGGCGGAGGGACGGCCCTTCAAGGGCGTGCTCTATGCCGGGCTGATGATCGGCGACGACGGGCCCAAGGTGCTCGAGTTCAACGTCCGCTTCGGCGACCCGGAGTGCCAGCCGCTGATGGCGCGGCTGATGTCGGATCTGCTGCCGGCGCTGATTGCCGCCAGCGACGGCGTCTTGAAGAGTTTCGACCTGCGCTGGTACGACGAGGCCGCGATCTGCGTCGTCATGGCCGCCAAGGGCTATCCCGGGAGCTACGCGAAGGGCAGCGAGATCAAGGGACTGGACCAGGCGGCCGAAGTCGAGGGCGTAACCATCTTCCACGCCGGCACGCGAGCCGAGGACGGCCGCATCCTGGCCGTGGGCGGGCGCGTGCTCGGAATCACCGCGCTCGGCAAGGACGTGGCCGAGGCCCGGATGCGCGCCTACCAGGCCGTCGACCGCATCGACTGGCCCGAAGGCTTCTGCCGCCGCGACATCGCCTGGCGCGCGCTGGGGCGGCAAGGCAATAGTTAAGCGCACATCTCGAACCGACGAAGAGGATATAGCCCATGACCGTTAGCAACGGCCGCGAGTTTCTGAGCATCCCCGGTCCGTCGACCGTGCCCGACCGGGTGCTGAGCGCCATGCACCGGCCGGCGGTGGATATCTATACCGGCGAAATGATCGGCATCACGGCAAGCTGTCAGGACGATCTGCGCCGGCTGTTCCGCACCGGGGGCCGGACCTACATCTACGCCGCCAACGGCCACGGCGCCTGGGAGGCGGCGCTGACCAACGTGCTGTCGAGCGGCGATACGGTCCTGGTCCTGGAAAGCGGCCGCTTCGCGCTCGGCTGGGGCGAGATGGCCTCGATGCTGGGGATCGCCGTCGAAACCCTGTCCGGCGATCCGCGCCGCGCGGTCGATCCGGCGGCGCTCGAAGCCCGCTTGCGCGACGACAGGGCCGGCGCCATCACGGCGATCCTGGTCGTGCAGATCGACACCGCCTCGGGGGTCGCCAACGACATCCCCGCCATCCGCAAGGCCATCGACGATTCCGGGCACGGCGCGCTCTTGCTGGTCGACGCCATCGCCTCGCTCGGCATCATGCCGTTCGAAATGGACGATTGGGGCGTCGATATCGCCGTCACCGGTTCGCAGAAAGGGCTGATGATGCCGCCGGGGCTGAGCTTCGTCGCCGCCGGCGGCAAGGCCGTGGCGGCGCACAGCAAAGCCGGGCTGCGCACCGGCTACTGGGACTGGACGGCGCGCGAGGGCGAGGAACACTACCAGAAATATTGCGGCACCCCGCCGGAGCATTTGTTGTTCGCCCTGCGCGAAGCCCTCGACATGATTTTCGAGGAGGGCCTCGACAATATCTTCCGGCGCCACCGCCTGCTGGCCGAGGCCACGCGCCGCGCCACAGCTGTCTGGTGCGAGGGCGGCGCGCTGGAATTCAATATCGTCGAACCCGGGCAGCGCGCCGATTCGGTAACCACCATCCTGATGCACGGCCACGATCCCGCGCATCTGCTCGACCATCTGCGGCGGGATTACGGCGTGATCTTGGGAATCGGCATCGGCGGCCTGAACGGCGAGGCCTTCCGCATCGCCCACATGGGTCACGTCAACGCGCCGATGATCCTCGGCACCCTGGCCGCGACCGAGGCGGCGCTGAAGGCGCTCGGCATCCCCCACGGCGCGGGCGGCGCGCAGGCGGCGATCGACTGGTTGAGCGAGTCGGTGCCGGTATCGCGCTAAACCGGTATGCACGGGCGGGTTTTAAACCCGCCCCTACCTGCTCCCATCCACGAC
>CBDVDY010000065.1:0-12628 GCA_965372875.1 uncultured Alphaproteobacteria bacterium
CAGTTGCTCGGTTGAGTTAATCCACGTGCTGAATCTGACGGGCTCGTGTATCCATTCAAAGATGGTACTCGAAGAGGTCAGTGATGCGATCTGGCTCGCGGAAGGCGAGATAGTGAGCTTCCACGGGTTCCCATACCCGACGCGCTCTGTAGTCGTCCGATTCGACAACGGCGATCTTTGGGTCTGGTCGCCGATCGGGCTGTCGGCGGGCCTGCTCGAGGAGGTCGACCGCCTCGGCCGCGTCGCTCACCTTGTCAGCCCCAACAAGATCCATCATCTCTATCTGCGGGATTGGCAGGCTCTCTATCCCGCGGCGCACGTCTGGGGACTGCTGTCGACAATCAACAAGCGGCGCGATCTTAAGTTCCGCGAGCCTTTGTCCGACATTCCACCGATGGAATGGCAACCCGATTTGGACCAGGCCTGGTTCCGGGGCTCCCTGGCCATGGACGAAATTGTGTTCCTCCACCGACCATCCCGCACCGTCATCGTGGCCGATCTGATCGAGAATTTCACCCATCGCTTCCTCCGGGAGCATTGGAGCTGGTGGCAGCGCCCGCTCGCGAAGCTCGATGGCATTACCTCGGACAAAGCCCGTGCACCGCTGGAATGGAGGTTGTCATTCATCAACCGCGCGCCAGCCCGCGAAGCGCGCGACAAGGTGCTTGGGTGGAATTGCGAGCGCGTCATCATGGCTCACGGCGAATGGCAGCGCTCCAACGGTCACGTCTTTCTTACACGTTCCCTTGACTGGCTCGGCCATTGAGCGGTGTCACATTCGAAAACGGTTCGGATACCCGAGGCGCCATCTTCGGCTACCATCGGGCCCAGTTTGAGGAGTCATCCGGGAAATGTCAGATAAAAAAGGAGAGCGGTGATGGGTAAGATCGCGACTGAAAAGAAATACGGCATGCGGGAAGAACGGGACGTGATGGTCCCCATGCGCGACGGCGTTAAGGTCGCGGTCGATATTTTCCGTCCTGACTCGGACGAAAAATTTCCCGCCTTGCTGGGCATGTCCCCTTACGGCAAAGGCATTCAATCCCTGACCATTCCGGCGCAGCCCGCCCAATCGCCGATCCATCACACTCCGATCGAAGCGGGAAGCCCCGAATATTTCGCCTCGCGCGGTTACGTCCATATCATCGCCGATGTACGGGGAACCGGCCATTCCGAGGGGGAATATCTCGGTTGGATGTCGCCTCAGGAGGCCCAGGACGGTTACGAGTTGATCGAATGGATCGCCCAGCAGCCATGGTGCGACGGCAATGTGGGCATGGTCGGGATTTCCTATTTCGGCACCATCCAACTGCTCGTCGCCGCGCAACAACCGCCCCATTTGAAGGCGATCATGCCCTGGAACGCGCCGGCCGATTTCTACCGCGAATCGACCCATCACGGCGGCATCCTGCAGAGCTTTTTTCATTACCTCTACGTTCAACGGATCTGCGCCGACAACAGCACGTCGGTTACCGTCAAGAATTCGACGCCGGAGGAATTAAAGGAAATCATCGCCAAAATCACGTCGGACCCGGATATTCAGATCAATCCGGAGATGTTTACCTTCGCGGATAACCCGGGCAAGGCGCCCTGCCTGTTCGATATCCTGGCTAATCCCAATGACGGGCCCTATTACTGGGAACGCTCCCCCTACACCATGTACGACAAGATCAAGATCCCGTTCTATGCGCGGTCCGGCTGGTGGGCGTACGCCCACATGCATCTCGTCGGCGCGTTCCACAACTATCTCGGCATCGACGCGCCGAAGAAGCTGGAGATCGACGCGCCCGTGGTGGAAATCCGCCCCTTGCCGGACGAATACAACGCAGAAGTTCTGCGCTGGTACGATTATTGGCTCAAGGGCGTGGATACCGGGATAATGGACGAGCCGCCCATTCGCTTCTACGTCAACGGCGACGATGAATGGCGGCAAGAGAACGAATGGCCGCTGGCGCGCACCCAGTGGACCAAGTTCTATCTTCGCCGCTGGCAAGGGCTTTCGACGGAACCCGAGGAGGTTTTCGGAAAACCGGACGCCTTCGTCCAGCAACCGCCCGACGAAACGTTCGATCCCAGTTTCGTGCAGTACTTGACCGAACCCCTCAAGGAAGCGGTCGAAATCACGGGCCCCGTCGCGTTTAATTTCCACGCGGAAATCGATCAGGACGACGCTACCTGGATCCTGTCGTTACGGGATGTCTACCCCAACGGCAGGGAGGTCGAGCTGACCAAGGGGTTCCTAAAGGCGTCCCACCGCGCCTTGGATGCGGAACGGTCGAAACCCTATGAGCCCTATCACCCGCATCTCAAACCCGAACCGGTGGCGCCGGGCGAAATTTATGAAAACGCCATCTCCCTGGCGCCCACATCGAATATCTTCAAGAGGGACCACCGGATCAAGCTGGTGATTTCCAGCTTGGATCACGCCCGGGCCCGCAACTATGAACTGGCGCCGGAATCGCTCGGACGCACCCATGCGCCCTGGCACCTTACCAGCAGCAAAACTACGCTACACAAGATCTTCCACGATCCGGATCACCCGTCCCACCTATTGTTGCCGGTTATTCCGGCTTCGTCGTAGACTGCCGCTAACAACGGCGCGATTAGGGGAGGCAAGCAACGGATACCGGGTCAAATCAGCGCGATGGGTCGAAAATAAAATATTTTGGTCATTTCTAAACGGATTGTCGATTTCCGTTCCCGGCTGACAACAGACATCCGAAGCCAAATTGCAAATGTCCGGTTTAAACGCGTAAGCGGGCATGGGCGTGGCAAATTGCTGGCACCTGATCACGAGGCCTGCCATGCGTACGCGACCTGGCGCGGCGGCGCCCTTCCCGTTCCTCCCACCCTTGCCATGGCTTGGCCGCGCGCGCATAGTTGCCAGGTGATCGCTGGGGGGAGCCCGTAAGGCTGAGAGGTCCCGTAGACGCGTTGGGTGGGACGACCCCTCGAACCTGATCCGGTTAGAACCGGCGTAGGGATCAGTGAGGCCATGACCGCCCATCCCGAGAGCTCTTCCCTGTCCGTTTCCGTGCGCGGCGCCCGCCTCGTCTATGACGGCGCACCGCTGTTCGACGGGCTCGACTTCGATCTCGCGGCCGGCGCCTGGACCTGCCTTCTGGGCGCCAGCGGCATCGGCAAAACGACCCTCCTGCGCCTGATCGCCGGGCTCGCCGAGCCGCGCGAGGGCACCCGTATCCTGGCCAGCGACGGCGCGCCGGTCGCCGGCCGCGCGGCCTATATGGCGCAACAGGATCTGCTGCTGCCGTGGCTCGGCGCGCTCGGCAACGTCACCCTGGGAAGCCGCCTGCGGGGCCAGCCCGAAGAGACGGATCGGGCCCGCGATCTGCTCGACCGGGTCGGCATCGCCCACCGCGCCGACGCCCTGCCGGCCGCGCTTTCGAGCGGCGAGCGCCAGCGCGCGGCACTCGCGCGCACGCTGATGGAGGACCGCCCGGTGGTGCTGATGGACGAGCCGTTCTCGTCCGTCGACGCCATCACCCGCCACCGCCTGCAAGCGCTTTCGGCCGGACTCCTGGCCGGGCGCACGGTGCTCCTGGTCACCCACGATCCGCTCGAGGCCCTGCGCCTCGGCCATCGGGTCCACGTGATGCGCGGCCAGCCGGCGACCATTGGCCCGCCGCTCGAGCCCGCCGGCGCGCCGCCGCGCGACGTGCACGACCCGGCGATCCTGAACATGCAGGCGGATCTGCTCGATCAACTCGCCGAGGCCGAGGCCGGGTCATGAGGTTTGTGCGCCCGCTGGTGATCTTCGCCGGGCTGGTCGTCGTCTGGCAGCTCGTCGTCTGGAGCACCGGCGTGGCGCGCTTCATCCTGCCGCCGCCGGTCGACGTGGCGCGCGCCTGGTTCGATAACTTCGCCGCGCTGATGGGTCACGCCGGCCAGACCATGACCGAGATTTTATTGGGTCTCGCGCTCGGCGCCGGGCTCGGCATCGGCACCGCGCTGACCATGGCCTCCTTCCGCCCGGCGCGGCGCTGGCTGCTGCCGACGCTGGTGGCGAGTCAGGCGATCCCGGTCTTCGCGCTGGCGCCAATTCTGGTGCTGTGGCTCGGCTACGGTCTGGCGTCGAAGGTGGCGATGGCGACGCTGATCATCTATTTCCCCGTCACCGCCGCCTTCTTCGACGGATTGCGCCGCACCGAGCCCGGCTGGCTCGACCTGGCGCGGACCATGGGCGGCACGCGCTGGACCATCCTGCGCCGCGTCCGCGTGCCGGCGGCGCTGCCGTCGCTGGCCTCGGGCCTGCGCGTCGCCACCGCGGTCGCCCCCATCGGCGCGGTGGTCGGCGAGTGGGTCGGCGCCAGCGGCGGCCTCGGCTACCAGATGCTGCGCGCCAACGCGCTCTTCCAGGCCGACCTCATGTTCGCCGCCCTCTTCACCCTGGTACTGTGCGCGGTGGCGCTCTATTTCGCTGTCGATACCGGGCTGCGCCGGATGCTGCGCTGGCAGCCCGAGTCCGGCCCCGCCGAGGAGCCCGGATGAGGCAAGCCGATCAACGAATCGAAGACACGCCAAGCAGGGAGACGTTCATGCGTACACGCTTTGCCGCGCGAGTGATTGCCGCGACGATTGCCGCCCTCGCCCTCCTCAATCCGCCCGCCGCCGAAGCCGCCGAGAAGCTCACGCTGATCCTCGACTGGTTCGTCAACCCGGATCACGGACCGCTCTACGTGGCCGAGGAGAAGGGCTACTTCGCCGAAGCCGGGCTCGAGGTCGAGATGATCGAGCCCGGCGATCCCAACGATCCGCCGCGGCTGGTCGCCGCCGGGCGCTACGACCTGGCGATCTCGTACCAGCCGCAGCTTCACATGCTGGCGGCGAAGGACATTCCGCTGGTGCGGATCGGCACCCTCGTGGGCAGCCCGCTCAATTCGCTGGTGGTACTCGCGGGTGGGCCGATCAAGTCGATCGCCGATTTGAAGGGCGCCAAGATCGGTTATTCCGTGGGCGGATTCGAGGAGGCGCTCTTGACCGCCATGCTCGGCAAGCACGGGCTGGCGATGTCCGACGTGACGCTGGTCAACGTCAACTTCTCGCTGTCGCCGGCGCTGATGGCCGGACGGGTCGACGCGGTGATCGGCGCGTTCCGCAATTTCGAGCTCAACCAGATGGCAATCGAGGGCCGGCCCGGCCGCGCCTTCTTCGTCGAGGACGAGGGCGTGCCGCCCTATGACGAGCTGATCATCGTTGCCAAGAAGGACCGCGCGCGCGACCCGCGCTATGCGCGCTTTCTTGCCGCGCTGGAACGCGGCGCGCGGTTCCTGACGGCCAATCCGAAGGAAGGCTGGAGGCTGTTCGTCAAGGGGCGCGAGAAAAAGCTGGACAACGAGTTGAACCGCCGCGCCTGGCGCGACACCCTCGCCTATTTCGCGCTGGCGCCCAAGAAGCTCGATGTCGCCCGCTACCAACGCTTCGCCGCGTTCCTGAAGCGGCACAAGGTGATCGACAAGACCCCGCCGGTAGCACACTACGCCATCGAGTTGCCGTGAGGGGGCCGGGCGGCCGGCGAGTAAAACGTTCCTGGGTCCCAATTTCTCTGGCAACGGTCGGCGCGCCATACTAATTTGCCCGCGCCGCGACGAGCCCGCGTGCCGGCGGGAAGCGCCGGCCCTCGCGGCGGTCATTGGGGGGCGTCTTGTTTCGCGCGATCAGTCTCGGCCTGTTTCTGTTCGTTGTCTGGATGCTGTTGTCCGGGCACGGCGAGCCCTTGCTCGTCGGCCTCGGAATCGTCTCGTGCGCGGTCATCGTGCTGCTCGCCCACCGCATGGAGGTGATCGACCACGAGGGCCACCCGGTGCATCTCGGCTGGAAGGCGCCGCTCTACTGGCTCTGGCTGGCCTGGGAAGTGGTGCTCGCCAACCTCCACGTCGCCCGCCGCGTGCTCGGCCTGGGCCCCGCCATAAGTCCTCTGCTGTTCAGCGTCAAAACCAGCCAGAGAAGCGAGTTGGGCAAGGTCATCTACGCCAATTCGATCACCCTGACGCCGGGGACGATTTCGTTGCGCGTAACCAGTGACGAGATCGAGGTTCACGCGCTGACCAAAGAGGCCGCCGACGGCCTGTCCGACGGAATCATGGACCGGCGCGTCAGCCAGATGGAAGGCGGCGAATGATCGGCGCCGAGTCCGCGATGTTCGTGGCCGCCGCGCTGGGCGTGCTGGTGGCCATGGCGATGGCGCTGCTGCGCGCGATCCTGGGGCCGACGGTCTATGACCGCATCATGGCGGTCAACATGTTCGGCACCAAGACGGTGCTGATCATAGCGCTCCTGGGCTTCATCGCCGGGCGGCCGGAGTTCCTCGACATCGCGCTGGTCTATGCGTTGATCAACTTCATCGGCACCATCGCCATGCTGAAGTTCAGCGCCTACGGCGATCTGAGCATCGCCAGCCACGAGGACGAGGGCGACATCTGATGGCGCTTTTCGTCGATATCCTGAGTTGGTTCCTGCTCGGCGGCGGCGCGGCCTTCGCCATCATCGCCGGCATCGGCATCCTGCGCTTCCCCGACGTTTACACCCGCATGCACGCCGCCGGCATCGGCGACACGATGGCCGCCTGGCCGATCCTGGCCGGCATGATGCTGCAGGCCGGCTGGACGCTGATCACCGTCAAGCTGGTGCTGATCCTGGTCTTCCTGGTGTTTACCAGCCCCACCGCGACCCACGCGCTGGCCAAGGCGGCGATCACCGCCGGGATCAAGCCGTGGCGCGCCGACGGGAGGTCCTGAGCCGTGGAGACCGCGGTCGACATCGTCCTGCTGCTGTTTCTGGCGGTGACCGCGATCGCCGTGGTGCGGCTGCGCAGCCTGTTCGCCGTGGTCATGCTGTTCGGCATTTACAGCCTGCTCTCGGCCAGCATTTTCGTGGTGCTGGACGCGGTCGACGTCGCCTTTACCGAGGCCGCCGTCGGCGCCGGCATCAGCACCGTGCTGATGCTGGGAACGCTGGCGCTCACCGACCGCGAGGAAAAGGTCCCGACGCGCACGCCCGTGTTGCCGCTTCTGGTGGTGCTGGCGACCGGCGCGGCGCTGGTCTACGGCACCCTCGACATGCCCCATTTCGGCGCCGCCGACGCGCCCGGGATCCTGCACGTGGCGCCGGAATATCTGGCCGACGAGGTGCGGCAGTACGATTCCGATGAGGCCACCGAAGTCGGCTTGCCCAATGTCGTGACATCGGTGCTGGCGAGCTATCGCGGCTACGACACGCTGGGCGAGGTGACGGTGATCTTCACCGCCGGCATCGGCGTTTTGCTGCTGCTGGGCGTGGCGCGCGGGCGCGCCGGGCGGCGGCGGAGGGAACGTTTGTGAAGCAGCATTTCATCCTGCGCGTCGTGGCCAAGATGCTGATGCCGGTGATCCTGCTGTTCGCGCTTTACGTCCAGTTCCACGGCGATTTCGGGCCGGGCGGCGGGTTTCAGGCCGGCGTCATTTTCGCCTCGGCCTTTATCCTCTACGCGCTGATCTTCGGCATCGACGACGCGCGCAAGGTGGCGCCGCCCGGTTTGGTGCGGGTGCTGGTCGCCGCCGGCGTGCTGCTCTATGCCGGCGTCGGAATCGTGGCCCTGCTGATGGGCGGCAACTATCTCGACTATTCCGCGCTTTCGCACGATCCCGAGCATGGCCAGCATCTCGGCATCATGCTCATCGAGTTCGGCGTCGGCACCACGGTGGCCGCGACCATGGTGACGATCTTCTTCACCTTCGCCGGGCGCGGCCGCCTCGACGACGGCGCGGGAGACGATGGTGGCGGCGATGGAGGCGCGGCGTGATCGATCTCGATCTGGTCCTCGGCCTCTATAACTACTGGATCGTCATCTTCCTGATGATGGCCGGTTTCTACGTCGTCATTGCGCGCGGCAATCTGGTCAAGAAGATCGTCGGCCTCAACATTTTCCAGACCTCGGTGTTCATCCTCTACATCAGCATCGGCAAGGTCACCGGCGGCACCGCGCCGATCCTCGACCAGGGCATCGAGAGCTACTCGAACCCCCTGCCCCACGTGTTGATCCTGACCGCCATCGTCGTCGGCGTGGCGACCACGGCGCTCGGCCTGGCGCTGGTGGTGCGCATCAAGGAGAGCTACGGCACCATCGAGGAAGACGAGATCCACGCCCAGGAAGAAGAATTGTGATCGCCGCCCATCTGCCCATCCTGCAGGTGATCCTGCCGCTGATCGCGGCGCCGCTTTGCGTGCTGCTGCGCCGGCCGGCACTCGCCTGGGGCCTGGCGCTGGTCATCTCCTGGACGGCGCTGGCGATCGCCATAGCGCTCCTCGTCCAGGTGTTGGACGAGGGCCAGGTTTCCTATCTTCTCGGCGGCTGGGTGGCGCCTTGGGGCATCGAATACCGGATCGACCCGGTGAACGGGTTCGTGCTGGTGATCGTGGCGGCGATCGGCGCGGCGGTGCTTCCCTTCGCCTACCGCAGCGTGGCCGCCGAGATCGAGCCGGAGCGCATCTATCTTTTCTATACGATGTACCTGCTGTGCCTGGCCGGGTTGCTCGGCATCGCGATCACCGGCGACGCCTTCAACCTGTTCGTGTTCCTCGAGATATCCTCGCTGTCGTCCTACGTGCTGATCAGCCTGGGGCGCGACCGGCGGGCGCTCACCGCCTCGTACCAGTACCTGGTGATGGGCACGATCGGCGCGACCTTCATCCTGATCGGCGTCGGCCTGCTCTACATGATGACCGGCACGCTCAACATGGCCGATCTGGCCGAACGCGTGCCGCGCATCGCCGGCACGCGCACGGCGCTCGCCGCCTTCGCCTTTCTCTCGGTCGGCATCAGCCTGAAGCTCGCCCTGTTCCCGCTGCATTTGTGGCTGCCGAACGCCTATGCCTTCGCGCCCTCGGTGGTCACCGCGTTCCTGGCCGGCACCGCGACCAAGGTCGCGGTCTACATGCTGCTGCGCTTCGTGTTCACGATCTTCGGCGTGCGCTTCGCCTTCGAGACGCTGCCGCTCGGCGATATCCTGCTGATCCTGGCGCTGCTGGCGATGTTCGTGGCCTCGATTGTCGCCATCTTCCAGAACGACGTCAAACGCATGCTGGCCTATTCCTCGATCGCCCAGATCGGCTACATCATCCTCGGCATCAGCTTCGCTTCGGTGACCGGGCTGACCGCCGGCATCCTGCACCTGTTCAACCACGCGCTGATGAAGACCGGGTTGTTCCTGGCGCTGGGCTGCATCTTCCTGCGCCTGGGCTCGACGCGGCTCGAGGACATGCGCGGGATCGGCAAGCGCATGCCGCTGACCATGGCGGGGTTCGTGATCGGCGGGCTGAGCCTGATCGGCATCCCGCTTACCGCGGGCTTCGTCAGCAAATGGGTCCTGGTCCTGGCCGCCCTCGAGGACGGCGCGTGGCCGATCGCGGCGCTGATCGTGCTGAGTTCGCTGCTGGCGGTGATTTATGTCTGGCGGGTGATCGAAGCCGCCTATTTCCAGAGCCCGCCGGCGGACCGGAAAGAAAATGGCGAGGTACGCGAGGCGCCGCTCTCCATGCTGCTGCCAATGTGGGCGCTGATCGCCGCATGCGTCTATTTCGGGGTCGAGACCAGCGCCAGCCTCGATGTCGCCGCGCGCGCCGCCGAATTCCTGCTGGGAGCCGCGCAATGAGCGGCGGGAGCGCGATTCTCACAGCGCTCTTCCTGCCGCTCGCCGGCGCGCTGCTGATCTGGCTGTCGGACCGCCGGCCGAACCAGCGCGAGGCGGTGACGCTGGTCACGGCCGTGGCGTTGTTCCTGACCGTCGCCACGCTGATCCCCAAGGTGATGGCGGGCGCGCGGCCCAGCGCCAGCCTGGGAGAAGTGATGCCGGGCCTGGCCATCGGCTTCGAGGTCGAACCCCTGGGCATGATGTTCGCCGCGATCGCCTCGCTCCTTTGGATCGTCACCTCGGTCTATTCCATCGGCTACATGCGCGGCAACAAGGAGCGGCACCAGACCCGCTTCTACATCTGCTTCGCCGTGGCACTGGCCAGCACCATGGGGGTGGCGTTTTCCGCCAACATGCTGACCCTGTTCATCTTCTACGAGGCGTTGACGCTTTCGACCTACCCGCTGGTGACCCATTCCGGGACGAAGGAAGCGATGCGCGCCGGCCGGGTCTATCTCGGCATCCTGCTGAGCACGTCGATCGGACTTTTGCTGCTGGCCGTGATCTGGACCTGGAGCCTCGCCGGCACGCTCGATTTTACCCAGGGCGGCATCATCGCGGGCAATGCCTCGCCCGGCGTGGCGGCGGCGCTGCTGGCGCTCTACGTCTTCGGCATCGGCAAGGCGGCGCTGATGCCGTTCCACCGCTGGCTGCCCGCGGCCATGGTGGCGCCGACGCCGGTGAGCGCGCTCTTACATGCGGTGGCGGTGGTCAAGGCTGGCGTTTTCGCTGTCGTCAAGGTCATCGTCTACGTCTTCGGCATTGACTACCTGGCCGTGCTCGCCAACCACGAATGGCTGGTCTACGTCGCCGGCGCGACCATCCTGATCGCCTCGGTCATTGCGCTCCGTTCCGACAACCTGAAGCGGCGGCTCGCCTATTCCACGGTGAGCCAGCTCTCCTACGTAATCATGGCGGCCGCCATTCTGACGCCGCTCTCCGTCATCGGCGCGGCGCTCCACATCGCGGCTCACGCCTTCGCCAAAATCACCCTGTTCTTCGCCGCCGGCTCCATTTACACGGCGGCGCACAAGACCGAGGTGAGCGAGCTGGACGGCATCGGCCGGCGCATGCCCTGGACCATGGGTGCCTTCGCCATCGGCGCGGTCTCCATGATCGGGGTGCCGCCCACGTTCGGCTTCGTCAGCAAGTGGTACATCCTCATGGGTGCGTTCGAGGCCGAGCAGATGTTCGCGGTCGTGGTCATAGTGGTGAGCACCCTGTTAAACGCGGCCTATTTCCTGCCCATCGTCTACGCCGCCTTCTTCCGCGCGCCGGCGGAGAAAAGCGATCCGGGCGGGCACGAGGCCGAGCATGGCGAGGCGCCCGGCCTTATCGTGCTCGCCCTCGTTTTCACCGCCGTCGGCACGGTCCTGCTGTTCTTCTTCCCGGGCCTCGCCCTCGAGCTCGCGCGCGCGCTCGTCGGCGCGCCGGGCTAAAGGGAATACGCGATGAACGACAAGAAGCACTGGCTGGTCCGCCCCGAAACCATCCGCGGCCTCTGGGTGGTGTTCATCCTCCTCCTGGCGGCGACGGTGGCGCTGAATTTCCCGGTCCGCATCAAGGGGCACTTCGAGGTCGAAGGGTTCTTCGGGTTCTTCGCCGGCTTCGGCCTCGCGACCTGCGTCGCCATGATCGTTTTCGCCAAGGCGCTGGGCGTCCTTCTCAAGCGGCGGGACACCTATTATGACGAGTAGTCTGTCGATGCTGGCATCGGTGCCGCCGGGCTTCGTCCTCATCGTCGGGGCGTTCCTGCTGCCGTTTTTGAAGGGCCGCGCGCGGATCGTGGCGATCCTGCTGCTGCCGCTGGTGACGCTGTGGCTGGTCTGGCAGGTCCCCGACGGCACCAGCCTCGCCGTCCCCTTCCTCGACTACACGCTCGAGCTGGTGCGCGGCGACCGCCTGAGCCGCCTGTTCGCCACCATCTTTGCCGTGATGGCGTTTGCCGGCGGTCTCTTCGCCCTCAACCGAAAGAGCGTGGTCGAGATGGTCGCCGCCTACGCCTACGCCGGCAGCGCCATCGGCGTTGCCTTCGCGGGCGACCTCATCACCGTCTTCGTGTTCTGGGAGGTGATGGCGCTCGGCTCCACGGTGGTCATCTGGTCCGCCGGCACGAAGGAGTCCTGGCGCGCCGGCATGCGCTACGTGTCGATCCACCTGTTGGGCGGCGTGCTGCTCATGGCCGGAATCATCGTCTACATCTCGACCACCGGCTCGCCGAGTTGGGGCGCCGGGCCGATCCATCTGATCCTGAGCGACGGTCCCGGCACCTGGCTCATCCTCGCCGGCTTTCTCATCAACGCCGGCGCGCCGCCGCTCTCGGCCTGGCTGCCCGACGCCTACCCCGAGGGTTCGTACTCGGGCACCGTGTTCCTCTCGGCCTTCACCACCAAGACGGCGGTCTACGTCCTGCTGCGCGGCTTCGAGGGGTTCGATATCCTCATCTTTGTCGGCCTTTTCATGGTCTTCTACGGCATCGTCTACGCGCTGCTCGAGAACGACATACGGCGCATTCTCGCCTACAGCATCGTCAACCAGGTGGGCTTCATGGTGACCGGGGTCGGCATCGGCGGCGACATGGCCTTCAACGGCGTCGCCTCGCACGCCTTCACCCACATCATTTACAAGGCGCTTCTGCTGATGTCGGCGGGCTCGGTGGTCTACATGACCGGGAAGCGCAAATGCTCGGACCTGGGCGGGCTGTTCCAGAGCATGCCGGTCACCACCGTCTGCGGCATCATAGGCGCGCTCTCGATCTCGTCCTTCCCACTCACCTCGGGCTTCATCAGCAAGTCGATGATTTCGCAGGCGGCGGCGGACGGGAATCTGGTGATCGTCTGGTTCCTCCTCGCCGCCGCCTCGGCCGGCGTGTTCCTTCACGCCGGAATCAAGTTCCCGTGGTTCGTCTTTTTCCAAAAGGATTCGGGGCTGCGGCCGCCCGA
>CBDVDY010000066.1:0-12510 GCA_965372875.1 uncultured Alphaproteobacteria bacterium
GCACGCGGTACCGGTGCCGCCCTTCCGCATCGCCCGCGCGCCGGTCACAAATGCCGAGTTCGCCGCTTTCGTCGATGACGGCGGTTATTCACGCCGGGAGTTGTGGGACGACGAAGGCTGGAACTGGCGGGAGGGCGAGGACGCGGATCGGCCGGTCTATTGGCTGGGCGATGGCGACGGCTGGTCGGTGCGCCGCTTCGACCGGATCGAACCCTTGGCCGCGCACCAGCCGGTGATCCACGTCGCTTTTTACGAGGCCGAGGCGTATTGCCGCTGGGCCGGACGGCGCCTGCCGACCGAGGCCGAGTGGGAGGTCGCCGCGGCGCGCGAGCCGACGCCGGACGGCGCCGGGCTGACCGACCGCAAGCGCCGCTTTCCCTGGGGCATCGAGCCGCCGGACGCCTCCCGCGCCAACCTCGACGGAGGCGGCCTCGGCTGCGTCGATGTCGCCGCCTATGCGGCCGGCGACAGCGCCTTCGGCTGCCGCCAGATGCTGGGCAATGTCTGGGAATGGACGTCGAGCCTGTTCGGTCCGTTTCCGGGATTCTCGCCCGATCCCTACAAGGAATATTCCGCACCCTGGTTCGCCGAACGGCGGCGGGTGCTGAAGGGCGGGGCCTGGGCCACGCGCGAACGCATGGCCTCGAACGTGTACCGCAATTTCTTCACCCCCGAGCGACGCGACGTCTTCGCCGGTTTCCGCACCTGCGCCCGGTAGGGGAGGGAGCAAACAATGTTCGACTGGCTGAGCCTGCATCTTCTCGCGGTCGTCTCCACCGCGCTGCTGGCCGGCGGCATGCTCTTCTTCTCGTTCATATTCGCGCCGCTGGTCTTTCGCACGCTCGACCAGGAGAACGCGGGGGCCCTGATTCGGGCGGTATTTCCGGTCTATTATCTGGCCGGTCTGCTGATCGCGGTCCTCGGCGCGATATTCGCCTGGCCGGGCTCGGCCGCCGATGGCGCGCTGCTCGGCGCCGTGGCGCTGGTTTTCGCGCTGGCCCGGCAGGTGCTGCGCCCGGCGATCGACGCCCAGCGCGCCCGGCGGGGCGAGGATCCGGCGGCGGCCGCCGCGTTCCGGCGCCTGCACGGGCTCAGCATGGTCCTCAACCTTCTGCAGATGATCGCCGTCCTGGTGGTTCTGGTGCGCCTTTCGGGCTGATCCGGCGGGGCGTTTTGCCTTTGTACGAAAGCCCCCGGGACTGCTACGCTCCGGCCGTGCGTCCATTAATGCGAGGCCCGCGATGACAGGCAACAAGAGGCCGTCCCCGATCCGCGATCAGATCCACGACCGGCCGCCCCGGTCGTTTCCGGTATTCACCGCCGCCGCCGGTGGAGAAGGCGGCGTACGGGTGCTGGCCTGGAACGAAAGCCCGCTGCCGCCGTCGCCCAAGGTGCTGGAAGCGATCGCCGAGAACGCCCACCTGGTCAACCGTTACCCCGATCCCGGGGCGTTGCGGCTGGCAGGCGCGATTGCCGAGCGCACCGGCGTCCCGGCGGCGCGCATCGCGCTCGGCAACGGCTCGGACGAACTGGTGGCGCTGGCCGCCGAGATCACGCTCGAGCCGGGCGACGAGGCGGTGATGCCGTCGCCATCATTCCCGGGATATCCGTGGGCCACGGGGCGCATGGCCGGCGTTCCGGTCGCGGTCGATCTGCTGCCGGACGGAAGCAACGACGTGGACGGGTTGCTCGGCGCCGTTACCGGGCGCACGCGGCTGTTGTACTGCTCCCCGGTCAACAACCCGAGCGGCGGGCTGATGCCAGAGGCCGATTTGCGCCGGCTCATCGCCGGAACGCCCGACAACGTCTTGCTGGCGGTCGACGACGCCTATTACGAGTTCGCGCTGCGCGAGGGCGCCGCCGACGCGCTCGATCTCCTGGCCGAGCGATCGGGCCCGTGGGTGGTGTTGCGCACATTTTCGAAGGCCTACAGCCTGGCCGGACTCAGGGTCGGATACGCGCTCTCGGGATCGGACGAGGTCGGCCAGTCCATGCTCAAGGCCAAGCCGATGTTCAACGTCAATGCGTTGGCCCAAATCGCCGCGCTCGCCGCTCTCGAGGACGTGGCCTACCGCGACGCGCTGATCGATGCATGCGTGGCCGAGCGCGCCCGCCTCAACGCCGGGCTCGAGGCGATGGGTCTGGCGACCATGCCGTCGGCCGGCAATTTCCTCAGCGCGCGGCTGCCGCTCAAGGGCACCGAGGCGGCGCAGGGGCTGGCCGACCGGGGCATCCGCATCAAGGCCTGGTACGAGGCCGGCTACGAGGATTGTATCCGCATCACCATCGGCACCTCCGATGATACCGACGCGGTGCTGGCCGCGCTCGCCGAGGTGCTCGCCGCGGCCGGACGGCGGCGGGCGGCGGAATAGAAGGGCGGGAAGCTCAGCGTTTGCCGGCGGCGGTGGTAGTGGCCATTCCGCTCGTCCGTTCGCGGACAATCAGAACACCACTAGGGGTAGGGTCATGACGGTCATCGACGTTCACACCCACATGCTGAACCAGGAATGGTTCGATCTGCTGAAAGAGCACGGCGGCCCGCGCTACGAGGTAAAGCCCAGCAAGGATTTCCCGGCGCCGCTCGGCATCTACATGAATGGCGCGCCCTTCATGACCCCGCAGACCGGCCATTTCGATTACGATTTGCGGATCGAGAAGATGGACGAGGCCAAGGTCGACCTCGCCATTGTCACCTTGACCTGCCCGAACGTCTTCTGGGGCGGGCCGGAGGTGAGCCTCAAGGCGTCGCGGATCATGAACGACGACATGGCGGCGGCGCAGACCGCCTATCCGGACCGAATTCGCTGGATGGCGTCGCTGCCCTGGGAATATCCGGACTCGGCAGTGGCCGAGCTCAAGCGGGCCTGCGGCCAGGGTGCCATCGGCGTCATGGTGCTGGCCAACATCGCCGGACGTTCCCTGACCGAGCCGGCGTTCGCGCCAATCTGGCGGGAAATCGACAATCGTGGCCTGCCGGTGCTCGTTCACCCCACCGCGCCGCCCGGGGTGGGCGAACTCGATATGACCCGGTTCAACCTGATCGCCCAGATCGGCTTCATGTTCGACACAACGCTGGCCATCGCGCGCATGATCTATGACGGGTTCCTCGACAAATATCCCAATCTCAAGATCATCGCCGGGCACGCCGGGGCGACCTTGCCCTACCTGGCCGGCCGGCTCGATGTGTGTTTCAACAACATGAAGGCGGCGCAAGAGCACATCTCGGCCTCTCCCGACGAGTATTTGACGCGCATCTACTACGACGCGGTCACCTATCGGCAGGAGGCGCTTAATCTGTGCATGCATGTCGGTGGCGAGGACAAGGTTCTTTATGGCTCCGACTACCCGCACAATATCGGCGACATGAAAGGCTGCCTTTCCCGCGTCGACGCGCTGCCGGGCAAGGCCGCCAAGGCCGCGCGCGGCGCCAACGCGGCGCGTATCTTCGGGCTTTAGGAGCTCCCGAATCGAGCCGGGACCGGGGGGCTGATACTGGCCACCGGCGCACCATATCTAAGGAGAAACCCCGGGCCCGGCATCGCTCCGGGGACCGACCGGACGGAGATCCGCGGCGTTGACGAGGGGATGGGCCAGGGAAATGAATCGTTTCCGGGCATGGCGTTATGACGGGCTCTGAGGCCGACCGGCCAACCACCATGAGGCGGTCGCCGGTCAAGACGGCGGCCAAATTCGTGTTGCCGCTGGCTATCCTCGTGGGCGCTCTGGTGTACGCCTTTCACTTGCGCGCAACGCGCCCCGAAGTCGAGCGCAACCTGGTCGAGGAACGGGTCTGGGTGGTTGCGGCGGCTTCGGTCGCCGTTACCAACGAGCAGCCCGAGCTTCGCCTGTACGGCGAAGTCGTCGCCGGACGCGAAGTGGATCTGCGGCCCCTGGTCGCCGGCCGCGTGGTCGAGGTCGGCCCCAACGTCGTCGAAGGCGGCGCGGTACGCGAGGGCGAGCTTCTGATCGCCATCGATCCCTTCGACTACCAGGCCAACGTCGCCGAGGACCAAGCCCGGCTGGCCGAGGTTCGGGCCAAGACCACCGAATACGTGGCCGAACGCGCCGCCGAGAAGGAACTCATCGAGCGCGACCGCGAGCTGGTTTCGCTGCGTCAACGCGAGGTCGAGCGCCGAAAGCAGTTACGCGCCAGGGGTTCGGGCTCGCAGAAGGCGCTGGACGATTCCCGACTGGCGTTGAGCGAACAACGCCAGCACCTGATCGGACGGCGGCAATCGATCGCCCGGCTATCCGCCCGCATCGACCAGCAACGCGCCATCGAGACACGCCTCGGCGTCACCGTCGCGCGGGCCCGGCGCGATCTCGAAAGGACGCGGCTGCTCGCGCCTTTCGACGCTTTTCTCGTCGAGACCGACATCGCCGTCGGCAAGATGGTGGGCACCGGCGACCGGGTCGCGCGCCTGATCGCCGCGCGCCGGCTCGAGGTGCGCTTTCAGATGAGCGACGACCAATTCGCGCGTCTGATCGGCTCGGGAGATATTCACGGGCGCGCCGCCACCGTGCTTTGGCGTACCGGGACGCGGAATTTCACCTTCGAGTCGGCGATCGACCGCGTGTCCAGCGAGATCGACTCCGCCAGCGGCGGCATCGACCTGTTCGGGCGCATTCGGGATACCGGCCTCGATACGGTGCTGCGACCCGGCGCCTTCGTCGAGGTGCGGGTACCCGGGCGCATCTACCGCGACGTGATCCGCCTTCCCGACAGCGCTGTCCAATACGGCGAAACGGTCTACGCCATCGTCGGCGGCCGGCTCGAGCCGAGAAAGGTTGAGATCGTCGCCCGCGCCGGCAATGACGTGTTGGTGCGCGGCGAACTCGAACCCCATGACAGGGTCGTCACCACCGCTTTCGCCGAGATCGGGCCGGGCGTCCGGGTCGAGGCGCGGTGAGCGCGTCGGCCGATTCCCCGGGCCGCGGCGGCGGTCTCATCGGCATCTTCGCGCGCCACAAGACGGCGGCCAACCTGCTGATGGCGCTGATCATCATTGCCGGGTCGTTCGCCCTGTTTTCCCGCCTCAATACCCAGTTCTTTCCGAATTTCGGCATCGACGTCATTTCCGTGAGCGTGCAATGGCCAGGTGCCAGCGCCGAGGACACGGATACCAACATCGTCCAGGCGCTCGAACCCGAAGTGCGGTTCATCGACGGAGTCAAACGTGTTCGTTCCTCGGGTTTCGAGGGCCGCGCCATTGTCGCCATCGAGTTCGAGCCGGGCACCGACCTGCAAAGAGCCCTTTCCGACGTCGAGACCGGCGTCGGCCAGGTGACGACGCTGCCCGAGGACAGCGAGCGGCCGATCATTCGGCGCGCGGTGCGTTTCGACACCATCAGCCGGTTGGTGATCTCGGGCCCGTATCCCGAATCGTCGCTGAAATCGCTGGCCAAGCGCATTCGCGACGATCTTCTGAGCAAGGGCATCGACAAGGTCGACATCTTCGGCGCCCGCGACGAGGAAATCTGGGTCGAAATCCCGCCCGAAACCCTGCGCCGGCTCGACCTGACTCTCGCCGACGTCGCCCGGCGCATCGCGCAAAGTTCGCAGGACGTGCCTTCGGGCGACACCTCGGGCCGGTCCGAGCGGCAGATCCGCAGCCTCGGCCTGGTCAAGACCGCGCGCGGCGTTGCCGGGATCGAGGTGCGGGCGCTCGAGAGCGGACAGAAGATTTATCTGCGGGATATCGCCCGGGTGAGCGAACAGTTCGAGGATGGCGGCAGCACCGCGCGCCGCGCCGGAAACCCGGCGGTCGAGCTTTTCATCCAGCGCGCGGTCAACGCCGACGCCCTGGATCTCGCGAATATCGTCGATGCCTATTTCGCGAAACTGCTGCCGACGTTGCCGGCGAACCTGACGGTCGAGAAATACGACGTCGCCGCCGACCTGATCCGCAGCCGTATCGACCTGCTGCTGCGCAACGGCACCGGCGGGCTGATCCTGGTTCTCATTATCCTGTTCGTATTCCTGAACGCGCGGGTCTCCTTCTGGGTCGCCGTCGGCATTCCGGTTTCACTGTTTGCCACCATGGTGGTGATGGTCATGACCGGCCAGTCGATCAACATGGTGAGCTTGTTCGGGCTGATCATGGCGATTGGCATCATCGTCGACGACGCGATCGTCGTCGGCGAGCACGCGGAAATGCGCCACCGCGCCGGCATGAGCCCGCTGGAGGCGGCGGAAAGCGGCGCCCGACGCATGGCCGCGCCGGTGCTCAGCTCCTCCCTGACCACCGTCGCCGCGTTCCTGCCGCTGTTTCTCATCTCCGGCATCATCGGCCAGATCATCCAGGCCATCCCCTACGTCGTGGTCTCGATCATCCTCGCCAGCCTGGTCGAGTGCTTCCTGATCCTGCCGGGCCATTTGCGCAGCGCCATGGGCGGGCGGGGCGCGCGCGTCTCGCGTGCCCGCGCCCGGTTCGACCGCGCGTTCGGCCATTTCCGCGATCACAGCTTCCGGCGCACGGTGGCGCTCTGTCTGCGATGGCGCTATGCGACCCTGGCGACGGCGTTCGCCACCTTCATCGTCAGCATCGGGCTGATCGCCGGCGGACGCGTCGGATTCGTTTTCTTTCCGTCGCCCGAGGCCGACAGGATTTACGCCAATGTCCAGTTCACCGCCGGCACCCCGCGCGAGGACGTCGTCGCCATGCTCGATCACATGGAACGGATGCTGCTCCGGACCGAACTCGACCTGGTCGGCGAAAAGGGCGGGCTCGTCGCCTTCAGCATCGAAAAGATCGGCACCAGCGTGGGTCGCTTTACCTTCGACGCCGTCGGCGGCGATCATCTGGGCGGCATCATCGTCGAGCTGGTGCCGTCCGCCGATCGTAAGCTCACCGCGTCCCAGTTCACCGAGGCCTGGCGCGGCACGATATCGCGGAGAGCCGGCGTCGAGGCGCTGACCATCAAGCCGGCGCAGGGCGGCCCGCCCGGGCGCGAGATCGACATCCGGCTCTCGGGCGACGATCCGGCGGTGCTCAAGCGCGCGGCCAACGAGGTCAAGATGCTGTTGAGCGCCTTTCCGGACGTCAGCGACATCGAGGACGATTTGCCCTACGGCAAGCTTGAAACCATTCTCGAGCTGACGCCGCGCGGCCGGGCGCTCGGCTTCACCACCGAAAGCGTGGGCCGGCAGGTGCGCAACGCCTTCGAGGGCGCCATCGCCAAGCGCTTTGCCCGCGGCGACGAGGAGGTGCTGGTCCGGGTCCAGTATCCGCGCGGCGCGGTCGATCTGGCGGCGCTCGACGCGCTGTATCTGCGCGGCCCCGGCGGCGCCGAGGTACCGTTGGCCTCGATCGTGAAGATCCGCGAAAAACGCGGGTTCGCGCGCATCCGGCGCGAGGACGGCGTCCGCCAGGCGGCGGTCACCGCCGAAGTCGACAAGTCGCGAACGACCAACGACATCGTCCTGCGCGATCTCGAAGCCAATGGATTGCGCGAGGTGGCGGCGCGCCACGGCATCCGCTACAGCTTCGCCGGCAAGGCCGAGGAGCAGCAGCAGACCTTCGAGGACATGGCGACCGGGGCGGTGATCGGCTTGATCTGCATTTACATCATCCTCGCCTGGGTTTTTTCGAGCTACACGCGGCCGATCGTCGTCATGTCGGTGATCCCCCTGGGCTTCGTCGGCGCCACGGTTGGGCACATGTTGCTGGGCTTCGATCTCACCATCCTGTCGATGGTGGCGCTCATCGGCCTCTCGGGGATCGTCGTCAACAACTCGATCATTCTGGTCAGCGTCATCGACGAGCGGCTGGCGCGGGGCGAAGCGCTTTACGAGGCCATCGTCGGTGGCGCGCGCGACCGCCTGCGGGCGGTGATCCTGACCTCCGCCACCACCATCGGCGGATTGACGCCGTTAATGTTCGAGACCGATTTGCAGGCGCAGTTCCTCATCCCGATGGCGCTGACCATCGTTTTCGGCTTGCTGGTCGCCACGCTCATGGTGCTGATCGTGGTGCCGGCGCTGATGGCGATTCAAGCGGATTTCGGGCGCGTCTTGCGGGGCTCGGGCTCGTCCGGCGGCGTGCAGCCGGCGGAATAGCCGCCGGGTCCGCCTATTCGAGGACGAAGGTCACTTCCATCGTCGCCCGGTACTCGGTGATCTTGCCGCCCTCGACCTTGGCCTTCTGCGAAACGATATCGAGCCCGGTAATGTTGCGCAGCGTGGTAGCCGCGCGGGACAGCCCGCTCTCGACCGCATCCTGAAAGCTTTTTGGAGAGGACGAAGTGATCTTGGTGACTCGTGCAATAGCCATGACATTACTCCTCGCTGAATAGGCCCTTGTTTAGGCGGCGGAACGAACAGCCCCGCACGATATTAGTATAGGCCGATCGCCGGCGAGGCACGACGACTCATCGATGGTATCAGGTGAGCGGCGGCGTACCGATTCGCTCGCGCGCGGTTCCCAGCACCCGCTCGAAGGCCAGCGCGATGGCGAGCAGCCGCTCTTCCTCGCCGTGACGGGCGATGAGTTGCAGCCCCACCGGCATGCCGGCATCGTCGAGCGCCACCGGCATCGTCAGCGCGCAGAGGCCGAGATAATTGACCACGCCGGTGTTGCGCAGCATCAAAAGATTCGCGCGCTTGTAGATTTCGAGTTGCGCGGCGTCATCCAGGGTGGGCGGGGTTGCGGCGACAGTCGGGCTGACCAGCACCTCGACCTTGGCCAGCCGCTCCGCCGCGCTGGCGCCGCATTCGGCGAACACGCGCAGGCGCTCGATATATTCGTGCGCCAGGAGCGTGCCGGCCTCGGCCATGCGCTGCTGCACGATATCCTCGATCAGGTCGAGCCACTCGGGCAGTTCCATCTTGAGGAACGCGTAAAGCTCGGCGGCGGCGAGGCCACCCTTGCGGAAATAGACGTCGACTCGATCGGCCTCGGGCAGTTCCATGGACACCAGCCGCGCGCCCTTGACGGCCAACTCGTCGAGCGCCCCCTTGACACCCTCGGCGATGCCGGGATCGCAATCGTCCCACATCATGCCATCGGCGACGCCCAGCCGCAGACCCGCCACCTCGCAACTCTCCATGCGTTCGAGATTGCCGTCCAGGGCGCCGTGCGCGGGGTCGAGCGCGAGGAAGGCGTAGGCGGCGTCGGCCACCGTCCGAGCGAGCGGCCCGGCCGTGTCCAGGCTCTGCGACAGCGGCACGATGCCGTCGAGAGACCAGCGTCCAAAGCTGGTTTTCAGGCCCACGTTGCCGGTAACGCTGGCCGGAATGCGCACCGATCCGGCGGTATCGCTGCCGAGCGCCAGGAGCGCCGAGCCCGTGCCGAGCGTCACCCCGGCCCCGGCCGACGACCCGCCCGGCACGCGGTGTTGGTCGCCGCCCCAGGGATTGCGCGGCGTGCCCCAGTGCGGATTCATCCCCACGCCGCCGAAGGCGAACTCGACCATGTGGGTTTTTCCGGTGATCAGCGCCTGTTGGCGCCGGAGCGAAGCGACCACCGGCCCCTCGCGCTCCCACTTCGGCGGCAGCCGCTTGGGCGAGCCCGCGAAGGTCGGGAATCCCTTGAGTCCATACAAATCCTTGACCGAGACGGGAATGCCGTGCAGCGGGCCGAGATCGGCGCCGGTGGCGAAAACCGCGTCGGCCGCGCGCGCCTGTTCGCGCAACCATTCCGGATTCCACGCCTTGTAGGCGCCCAGCGATTCAGAGCTGCGCTCATGGTTGGCGATAGAGGCGTCGGCCAATTGTTCGCAGCTGACTTCGCCCGCGCGAAGGGCCGCCGCGACGTCCCGCAGGGACTTATCGAGAATGTCGGTCATGGGCGCGAACTTTAACCGAACCGGAAACGGGAGGAAATCGGATTCGCTTGCCAGCCGCGCCGACTTCCGACACGATCCGGGCCGGTCATCGCGAGCGGAGATATCGCCCCATGTTCGACGGCTTCGAGCGGCACACAATCCAAACCAACGGTGCCGGGATCAATCTCGTTCGCGGCGGGGAGGGGCCGCCGCTTTTGCTGCTGCACGGCTATCCGCAGTGCCACGTGATGTGGCACAAGATCGCGCCGGCTCTGGCCGAGGAATTCACGGTGATCGCGGCCGACCTGCGCGGCTACGGCGATTCCTCGAAGCCCGAATCGGATTCCGAGCATCTCGCCTACTGCAAGCGCGCGACCGCCCAGGATCAGGTCGAAATGATGGAAGCGCTTGGATTCGACGAGTTCCACGTCGCCGGTCACGACCGTGGCGGCCGCGTCGCGCATCGCATGGCGCTCGACCATCCTGGCCGGGTCGGAAAGCTCGCCGTGCTCGACATCGCGCCGACCTACACGGTTTTCCGCGAGACCGACAAGGCGATGGCGACCGCCTATTACCACTGGTTTTTTCTGATTCAGCCCTTCGATTTTCCGGAACGGCTGATCGGCAACGATCCGGAATACTTTCTGCGCCGCACCATGGCGCGCTGGGGCCGGGACGAGAAGGCGTTTCCGCCGGAAGCGATGGCCGAATACATCCGCTGCTTCAGCGACCCGGCGACGATCCACGCCAGTTGCGAGGATTACCGCGCCGCCGCCTCGATCGACCTCGTGCACGACGAGGCCGACATGGCGACGAAGCTGGCCTGCCCCACGCTGGTGCTGTGGGGCGAACGCGGATTTGTCGGCAAACGCTACGACGTTGTTGAGACCTGGCGCGAGCGCGCCTCGGACGTCCGTGGCCAGGAGATCGACTGCGGCCATTTCCTTGCCGAAGAGGCGCCCGACGGCACGCGGGCGGCGCTCGCCGAATTCTTTCGCGATTAGGTCCTGTTGTGGTTGCCAGAAGGTCCGGCCTAGATCATTGTTGGCCGACTCGTCAGAACTGAGAGATGCGTGGATCCATGACATCCAGAAAACGTGGCAAGGCGAAGCCCGACGAAGGTCCGCCGTCCAAGGAACCCCACGGCAAACCGATCAGCAAGTTCCGCAATTATATGCTGGCCGGCATGCTGGTCGTCGCGCCTTTCGCCATCACCTTCTATCTGGCCTGGCTGTTCATCGATTTCGTGGACACCAAGGTCAAGCCGCTGATCCCTTTGAAGTACAACCCGGATACCTACCTGCCGTTCGGCGTGCCAGGGCTCGGGCTGCTGATCGTGATTCTGTTCCTGGCGTTTGTGGGATGGGTGACCGCCGGTTTCCTCGGCCGTTTCACCGTGCGCTCGGGCGAACGGATCATGGCCCGCATGCCGGTAATCCGCAGTATCTATGGCGCCGCCAAGCAGATCGTCGAAACCGTTCTTTCACAGCAATCGACGGCCTTCCGGGAAGTGGTCATGTTCGAATATCCACGCCCCGGCATCTGGACCATCGGATTCATCACCGGCGAGCCCGGCCGCATCATCCAGGACCACGTCGAGGATGAAGTGGTCAATATCCTGTTGCCGACCACGCCGAACCCCACGTCGGGGTTTCTTCTGTTCCTGCCCCGCAAGAACATCCAGGTGCTCGACATGAGCATCGAGGAGGGCATGAAGATGGTAATCTCGGTCGGCATCGTCTCGCCCGACGACGCGCGTATCAAGGGCGCCAAGCCCAAACCGAAATTCTCCACCGCGCGGCCGCCGGTTTACGCGCGGGTCGAAAAACAGGGCTCCTGAAGCGGCGGTATCCGGGCTGAACGGACACATCATGACCGACAAGTTACGCCAAACCCTACGCGTTATCAGCGCCAGCGCCACCACCGACGGGGCCGGCGTGCGCCTGAACCGCAGTATCGGCGGCCCGGACTTGCCCGAGCTCGATCCGTTTCTTCTGCTCGACGAGTTCAACACCGAGGAGGGCGCCGACTACATCGCCGGATTTCCCGATCATCCGCATCGGGGTTTCGAGACCGTCACCTACATGATCGAAGGCCGTATGCGGCACGAAGACAGTACCGGAGCCGGCGGCACGTTGCGCTCGGGCGGCGTTCAATGGATGACGGCCGGTCGCGGTATTATCCATTCCGAAATGCCGGAGCAGGAGGACGGGCTGTTGCAGGGCTTTCAGCTTTGGGTCAATTTGCCCGCCCGCGACAAGATGTGCGCGCCGCGCTACCAGAACATCGACCCCGAAAACGTACCCGAGGCAACCATCGAAGGCGGCGCGACCATTCGGCTCGTGGCCGGCGATAGCACCGATATCGCCGGTCCGGTAAAAGGTATTTCGGTCGACCCGATCTTCATGGAAATCGGTCTGCCGGTAAACACCAGCGTCACCCGGCCGGTGCCCACCGGCCACAACGGTTTTTGCTACGTCTTCGAGGGAGAGGCCGAAATTGGCGGCAGCAATGTCCCGGCGGCCCACCTCGCCGTACTCGGGCCCGGCGATGCCGTCAATCTGCGGACCGGCGAATCGGCGGCGCGGCTGCTGCTCGTCGCCGGCCGGCCGATCGGCGAGCCCATCGCCCGCTACGGCCCGTTCGTGATGAACACGCGCGAGGAAATACAGCAAGCCTTCCACGATTACCAATCGGGCAATTTCGGCACCTGATCATCATCATCCGGATCGCAGATACTTCACC